>JAJXYA010000377.1 GCA_021780795.1 Bacillota bacterium
ATTAGAACTTTCTAGTTTTCAATTGATGACCATGGATGTATCACCTGATATTTCAGTAATTACTAATTTAAGTCCAAACCACTTAGATATGCATAAAGGAATGGAAGAATATATTGAAGCGAAAAAAAATATTTTTAAATTTCAAATGCAAGATGGAATAACTATATTAAACAAAGATAATAAAATTACTGCAGCTATGAAAAATGAAGTTAAGGGTAAAGTGTTAGAATTTAGCACTAAAGAAAAAGTTAAAAAAGGAGCATATTATTCTGAAGGTAATCTATATGTAAGGGATAATTATGTTTGTAAAAAGGACGAAATTATAATAAAAGGGATGCACAATGTAGAAAATTATTTGGCTGCATTTTGTGCTACAGTAGACGATGCTAGTATTGAAAGCATGAGGATAGTTGCTAAAAGCTTTAAGGGAGTTGAACATAGAGCAGAATTTATTAAAGAAGTAAATGGTGTAAATTATTATAATGATTCAATAGCATCAAGTCCAACTAGAACCTTAGCTAGTTTAAGTGCATTTGATGAAAAAGTAATTTTAATAGCAGGTGGATATGATAAACTCATACCATTTGAGCCTTTAGCTGAAAAAGGTTACGATAGTATTAAAAGTTTAATTTTATTTGGGGCTACAAAAGAAAAAATAAAAAAGGTATTTGATGAAGTTATGGCAAATAAAAAAATAGAGATACCTATATATGTAGTAAATAATATTGAAGAAGCTGTTAAAAAAGCTGAACAAATAGCAGTTAAAGGTGATATAGTAACTCTTTCTCCAGCATGTGCAAGTTTTGATATGTTTTTGAATTTTGAAGTTAGAGGTAATAGATTTAAAGAACTTGTGAATTCAATAACAGAAAATTAAATTTTATAGGGGCTGCAGCAAATGAAAAAAGATTGCGACAACCTCTGAGTTGAAATTTACTGAAAGTTCAGATTATTATTGACCTTTTAATTGTTGTTTGATAAAATTAAAAAGGCTAATGCTAGAAATTAATTAGGATTTTTGGTATAAGATATACAGTTCAAAGGAGGAAGATATATGGAAAGCAACATAATAAATTCATTTAAAGATGTATTGCCAATTTTAGGTGGTCTAATTCATGAAGATATATCAACATGCATTACTGACAGAGAAAAATGTATTATATCTTATATAAATAACAAAGTTCCTATAGATTTTAAAGAGGGTGATATAATTCCAAAAGACAATCCTCTATTTTTAGCTATGGAAGCAAATAAGACGCTTTCTGCTGTTGTGCCTAAGGAAGCTTATGGAATCGAGTTTATGGCTATTGCTTATCCTTTAATGAATTCAAATGGTCAAGTAATTGGTGCAATTGGTGTGGCAAAAAGTTTGGAAAATAAATCACACGCTGAGGATATGGCAAAAGAATTGATTTTATCTATTAATAATACAAGCAGTGCGATTCAAGAAATAGCAAAGGGTTCTCAAGATTTATCAACCGTAATAAATGATATTGTACTATTTGCTAATAATACAAAAAATAAAATTAATGAGACTGATGTAATAATTAGTTCTATTCAAAGTATAGCGTCACAATCAAATTTGTTAGCATTAAATGCTGCAATAGAAGCAGCTAGAGCTGGTGAAGCAGGTAAAGGTTTTTCTGTTGTTTCTCAAGAAATGAGGAATTTATCACAAAACAGCAGTGAATCATCAAAAAAGGTATTAAAGCTACTTACTGAAATGAAACAATCTATAGATGATATAATGACTTATGTAAATAAGGCTAATTCAATTGCTGAAAATCACGCGGCGGCAACAGAAGAAATGAATGCAACTATAGAACAAATAACAGAAACGTCTAACGGGCTTATAGATTCAACAAAGATATAGTATAAGTAAGGTTGGATAAGAAAAACCTCTACGTATAATCTTTTGGGAAAATAGACTTTATATAGAAAATTATATAGTGTGAAAAATAGATTGACATATAATAGTTTTTACAGTATACTTATTTACTGTAATAGCTTATTTATGGTTATTATCTATCTGGTATCTATAGCTTAGAGGAAACACCCGTTCCCATTTTGAACACGAAGGTTAAGCTCTAAAGCGCCGATGGTACTGCTGGGGAGGCCTAGTGGGAGAGTAGGTTGTTGCCAGGTACTGGATCTTTAGCTCAGTTGGTTAGAGCAACCGGCTCATAACCGGTCGGTCCGGGGTTCGAGTCCCTGAAGGTCCACCATATGGGGGTATAGCTCAGCTGGGAGAGCACCTGCCTTGCACGCAGGGGGTCAAGAGTTCGAATCTCTTTATCTCCACCAAAAAAACAGGTTTTTTAACCTGTTTTTTTTTGCGCATAAAAAAATATTTTGTGTTGTATAGAAATGAAAATAAATAGGTTCAAAGATTTGACCTTAATGAATTCACATGTAATATGTTAATCAAGGATAAGTTTTATACAAAAACTTATCCTTGTGTATCAATATAAGAAAAATGAAGTATTTTAGAATAATATGTAGTAAACTGCATATAATTTTAATAAAATTAATTTTATAAAGAATTCAAGTTAATTGTTTATGTTATTATATTATCTGTCGCCGAGAGGTGATGACAAACAAACTTAAAATCAACTAAAAAAACAGTTGACAAGTATGAGTTTGTTTGATAAACTAAACAGGCTGTCAGATGACAGCAAGATGGTCCTTGAAAATTAAACAGATGTAAGAATAATAAGTAAACCAGCAATTCATTTGAGCTTGCTAAGGCAAGTTTAAT
>JAJXYA010000410.1 GCA_021780795.1 Bacillota bacterium
TGGATTAAATGTATCGAAAAGGAATGCTAATGCTATAAGTATACCTCCACCTACAACAAATGGTAACATATGAGATACACCATTCATAAGATGTTTGTAAATTTGACGACCTATTCCTTCACTTTCCATATCTGAACTTAAACTGTCACTACCACCTTCATGATGATAAATAGGAGCCTTTCCACTTGTTGCTTTCTCTATTAGTTCAGTAGCCTTATGAATTCCGTCTGCAACCTTAGTCTTTATAACTCTCTTTCCATCAAATCTAGCCATTTCAACATTTTTATCAGCTGCAATTATAATACAATCAGCATTTTTAATTTCTTCTTTAGTTAAAATGTTTTTAGCTCCTCCAGAACCATTAGTTTCAACTTTTATTGAAACACCCATTTCTTTACCTTTGCTTTCAAGACTTTCAGCTGCCATATAAGTATGTGCAATTCCAGTAGGACAGGCAGTAACTGCTAAGACTTTGTACCCATTATTACTCATTTCAATATCCCCCTTAACTTCTTCTGGAAACTTTTCAATTTCCTTTTTATCTATTAATTTTAAAAATTGATCTGTATCAGAACAATTTATTAAACTTGTCCTAAATTTTTCATCCATTAATATAGTAGATAATCTTGCTAAAACCTCTAAATGTAAATTATCACTATTATCTGGTACAGCTATCATGAAGAAAAGATGTGCAGGTGCACCATCTAATGAATCATAATCAACACCATTTTTAGAAATTGCTGCTGCAAGTGATGCCTTTTTAACTGCACTAGTTTTTCCATGAGGAATTGCTATTCCCTCACCAATACCTGTTGTACTTAATTCTTCTCTAGCTAATATTGCTTTTTTATATTCTTCTTTATCATTTAAGTTTCCTGTCTTATCCATCAAGTCCACTAATTCATTAATGCATTGTTCTTTTGTACTAGGATTAAAATTTAAATTGATACCCTGTTTTTGTAATAAATCTACAATTTTCATTTTTGGCCCTCCTCAAAATTTAAAAATATAATTTCATTATAATTTAATTGAAAAGATTTTATTATCTTCTCATTATTAACGTTTTCATTAGCCTAAACACTATATATAAGAGTGATACTTAAATAATTAATTATCAATTTAGAATTACTAATTGTGAATTGTCAATGTTCAGTTTTCGATTATTGATCATCGAAAACTGACTATTGATAATTATATTTGTTTTAATAACTCATATACCTCTTGTTTTGTTGCTAGTTCTTCTGAAAATGCACTTGCACTACCAGTCGCAATTCCCATCTTAAATGCTTCATCTATATCGTTATTTTTAAGATATCCACATAAGAAACCTGCTACCATTGAATCTCCAGCACCGACTGAATTTTTAAGAATACCTTTTGGAACTTCTCTTTTTATAGCCTCACCATTTTCAGGTAAGAGAATAGCTCCATCCCCAGCCATTGAAATAAGAACATTTTTTGCGCCCATTTCCTGAAGCTTTTTACCATATTTAATTATGTCTTCATCATCTTTTAATTCAACATCGAACATCTCTGCAAGCTCATGATGATTTGGCTTTATTAAAAACGGTTTGTATTTTAGTACCTTCATTAACAATTCTTTAGTTGCATCAACTATAAATTCCACGCCCATATCTAATAAAGTATTCATAATATTTTCATAGATATCATCTGGTACGCTTCCTGGTATACTTCCTGATAATATTAAGTAATCACCTTTCGTCAAACGAGAAAGCTTTTTATATAATATTTTTAAATCTTCTTCTGTAATTTTAGGACCAGAGCCATTAATTTCTGTTTCCCCATCACTTTTAAGTTTTACGTTTATCCTAGAAAATCCATTTTCTAATTTTACAAAATCACAATTTACTCCATGATTTTCAATTTGTCTTAATATTTCATCTCCAGTGAATCCAGCAACATAACCAAGTGCTGTGTTATGTACACCCAAGTTTTTAAGAACTATAGATACATTTATACCTTTTCCACCTGCATAAATTCGTTCTTCTTCAGTTCTATTTAAAGAATCAACTTTAAAAGAATTAACCTTAACAATATAATCTAAAGAAGGATTAAGCGTTATTGTATTAATCATTTTTTACCACCTCTATTACATTAGTATCATAACTAATATTTTTATCATGTATTTTAGTTGTTATGAGTGTTGCATCTGCTATTGCTCCAAAAGTTGCAAAACTAACTTTTTCTAATTTTGATGTATCAGCTAAGACAAATGATTGCTTGCACATTTTCATTGCTTGCGATTTGACCATAGCTTCATTTACATCTGGAGTCGTGTAACCATTTTTGTTACTTACGCCATTAACTCCAAAAAAACCTTTTGAAAAATTGTATTTTTTAAGTTCTTCAACTGTATTACTTCCAATAATTGCTTCAGTGGAAACTTTCACTTCTCCACCTAAGATAAAGGTTCTAAAACCTTTTTCTAATAGTTTTTTAGCATGAACTATTCCATTTGTTACAGCTGTTATATCTTCAGCTTTTATAAACTCTATTAACACTTCTGTGGTTGTGCCTGCATCTATGTAGATTACATCTCCATCTTCAATTAATGAAGCTGCGTGTTTTGCTGTCTCATACTTTTCATCTACATTTAGAGATTGTCTAACATCAACCATATAGTCATGTTTAGATGAACTTTCGTCAATTGAAATTGCACCTCCATGAATTTTCTTTAAAAGACCTTTCTTATCTAGTGCATTTAAATCTCTTCTAATTGTAGATTCTGAAGAATCTAACATTTTAACTAAGTCAGTAACTGATACTATTCCTTTTTTCTTCAATTCTTGAAGAATGATATTAAATCTTTCCTCTGTAAACATTATCACCACTCCTATGATATTATAATAACTTATCTTTCAAAGAAAATCAACCATTTTCGTTCAAAATAATTCATTATTTTAATTTATTTTAATTTTTTTAGATTATATATGCTCGTTTTTACTTTTTTTTGGTTGTTTGCAATTTGTTTAAATGTTTCAATACCCTTTCAAAAAGAACCCTCATTTGTTTGGTAATCATATTTATTACTTTTTAGCACACATATTTCTACAAACTCGCACGATTTTTTTACGCTTTCACTCAATAAACTTTCATTGAGTATCATACTAATTGATACAGATGTAAATACATCTTCCGTCCTCGGGTAAGCTTTTTCATATTTTTTCCTTTCTCATGTCATATTCCTTGGCAATTAACTCATTTCCATTCAACTATTGATTTATTTTGATTTTTTAGTTAATATATGCCATGTACATAACGATTATAATATTAACAGCCCTATCAAGCAAATTAATTTTACATATAAATACCGTACTTATGGGGACCTGCCAAAATAAGGAGGCATACATTTGTGACTGTTACTGAAGATTTTTATGTAACACTGCACAAAGCAAGCCTCCTTATTTCTATTATGAGGTATATATGAATGGTATAATATAAGAATAAGAATGAGAGTGACTTGTAATGTTGCTATCTATAGTTGTTGAAAATATAGACACTAAAGGTATAATTTTAAACCTATTCAGAAAAATACTACTAAAATCAACTTTTATTGATTTTAGTAGTATCTTGTGAGTGTTTTATTATATAGATTAACAGACTTAAAGTTTAGTTTGTTCATCTTAATACATTCTGAATTACTTGATAATTTTCTAGAACAAATATTCTACGGTTATTATTTATATAAATGTAAATCATCTACGTTATACTTATACTATGAAAGTATGCTTTCCTTTCAGCTAGACATATCAATAAGTATGATTTTTATAATGTAACACCTTTTTTAAGAATTGCAAGTTCTTTAAATTTATTAATTTCATTATTAACAAACTTCCCATTTGAAACTTCAAGTATATATTCTAACAAGTCTTCTGTTACTTTTTCTAAACTTTTATCTTCAACTAAGCATCCAGCATTAAAATCCATCCAATGAGGTTTTAATTTATAAAGTGCTGTATTAGTTGATATTTTAATTGTAGGAACAAAAGTACCAAATGGAGTTCCCCTTCCTGTTGTGAATAGTACCATATGGCATCCTGCTGCTGCAAGTGCAGATGCTGCTACTAAGTCATTACCTGGTCCACTTAATAAATTTAATCCACTAGTCTTTAAAGTTTCTCCATACTCAAGTACATCTACAACAGTTGCATTTCCTGATTTTTGTGTACATCCTAGTGACTTATCTTCAAGAGTTGTTATCCCACCAGCTTTATTTCCTGGTGATGGATTTTCATATATTGGTTGATCATATGCCATAAAATATTCTTTAAAATCATTAATTAGATGTACAGTTTTATCAAAAGTATCTTTATCTTTTGCTCTATTCATAAGTATTGTTTCTGCTCCAAACATTTCTGGCACTTCAGTAAGAATTGTAGTCCCCCCTTGAGCTACTAGAAAATCAGAAAAACTACCTACAAGTGGATTTGCAGTTATTCCTGAAAGCCCGTCAGAACCACCACATTTTAATCCAACTTTTAATTTTGATAAAGGAACAGCTACTCTTTTATCATCTTTCATATTCTCATAAAGCTCTTTTAAGATGTTAACACCTTCTTGTACTTCATCTGAAACTTCTTGTGAAACTAAGAATTTAATTCTCGTCTTATCATAATCTCCTAATGATTTTATAAAATCAACCATTGTATTATTTTCACATCCAAGTCCAAGTACTAATACTCCTCCAGCATTAGGATGCTTTACTAAATTTCCAAGTATTGTTCTTGTGTTAACGTGATCGTCTCCAAGTTGTGAGCAACCATAATTATGTTTAAACACTTCAATTCCATCTAAACCTACTGGTTTAACTTCTTCCTTGAATTTCTCTATAATGTTGTCGCCAATTCCATTAACACAACCTACAGTTGGAACTATCCATAGTTCATTTCTTATACCTACATTTCCTTTTTCTCTTTCATATCCTTGAAATGTTATATTCTTATTCTCTGAAGGACACTCTAATAGTTCTTGATTAAATGTATAGTCTTTTATTCCATCTAAATTAGTTTTAATATTATGAGTATGAACCCACTCACCTAATTTAATCTCCTTTGTAGCATGACCTATTGGATATCCATATTTAATTATATTTTCGTTAATTGCGATGCTATTTATAGCAATTTTATGTCCTCTTTTTACGTCTTCTGTTATTTCTATTTTTTTATTATCTATTTCTATAATTTCATTTTTAGATAAATCCCTAAGTGCTACTACCACATTATCTTTTTCATTTATTTTTAAAATCTCTTTCATAAATTATTCCCTACTTCCATTAAATTATTATTTTTTTATTAACCAATTAATTTAGGATTTCCATGTTATTTTTAAACTTAATTTGAAAAATAACATAGAAATTTTTATATGAATTTTGATTATGAGAATTGGTTTTAATATTAAAGAACTTCTTTAATAGCTTCTTTCATTCCTAAGCTTTCAATTGTTTCTAAATATTTAGTTACTTCACTTGTTAAGTTTGGAATGTCATTTAAATTCATACCCCAATTCTTTTCATATGCAAGAACTGAAGTTACAATCTTATTTAATCTGTCTTTACTTCCATCAAAATTAGACCATAGATTTTTATATAACTCTAATATATCTTCATCATCAGACAATTCTATATTTTCAGTTCCTCTTTTACCTTTATAAAATTCTATTAAAGCCGCAAGAGAAAATACTAATTTTTTAGGAAGTTTTCCTTTTCTCTTTAGATATTCTATTAAACTTGGTAAATCTCTTGTCTTATACTTAGACATTGAATTTAATGCAATACTCATTAAATAATGTTTAACATATGGATTTTGGAATCTTTCAATGATTGCATCTGCAAATTCAATTAATTCTTCATGAGGAAGATCTAAAGTTTCTATTATTTCATCATAGATTACATCATGAACATATTTTCCTATAACTTCATGGTCTACAGATTCTCCTACAGTTTCTAATCCATAAAGGTAAGCTACTGGAACCATTGCTGTATGAGGTCCGTTTAATATTCTAACCTTACTAGTTCTGTAAGGTGTCATATCATCAACAACTTTTATATTTAATCCTGCTTTTTCTATTGGTAATTCATTTTTTATACTTTGTGGTCCTTCAATTACCCATAAGTGGAATATTTCTCCTACATCTACTAAGTTATCATCATATCCAAGTTCTGCTCTAACTTCATCTATTGTATCTCTTGGATATCCTGGAACTATTCTATCTACTAAACTACAACAAAATATATTATCTTTGTTAATCCAATTAATAAAGTCTTGTCCTAAATTCCAGATTTCTGCATATTTTAGTACTATTTTCTTAAGCTTTTCACCATTTCTATCTATAAGTTCACAAGGTATTATTATTAATCCCTTATTACTATCTTTATTAAATGTTACGAATCTGTGATATAAAAGAGCTGTTAACTTACCAGGATAACTCTTTTGACATCCTTGATCTAATTTATCATTTTTTTCAAAAGCAATTCCTGCTTCAGTAGTATTTGAAACTATAAATCTTAATTCTGGATTTTCTCCAAGTTTTAAGTATTCACTATAATCTCTATATGGGTTGATTCCTCTACTTATACTATTCATTATCTTATGAGTTTTTATAGCTTCTCCATTTTGTATACCTTGAAGATAAAGAGTATAAAGTCCATCTTGTTCATTTAACATGTCTACTAATCCATTTTCTAATGGTTGAACAACAACAACACTTCCATTAAAATCTGCTTCTTCATTCATCTTATCTATTTGCCAATCAACAAATGCTCTTAAAAAATTTCCTTCTCCAAATTGAATCACTTTTTCGGGATAAGTTTTAAACTCCTCATATAATTTTTTACTTAATTTCATTATATTATTCCTCCAGATTCTATATTTCTTTAAAGTTCTTTTGTGTTATTTCAATATACAATTCGCGATGCACCATATTCCACAACTATTTATCTTACATCGTCAAGTGTTTGTCGATTTTTGCACACGTGAACATTTTTTAAAATAATTAAAAATTAATTTCTAGTTATTTGCTTTGTAATAAAATTTAGAATAATAAGATAGTTAGGACATTTATTTAAAATATTTATATTTTGTTTTGCATTCAATTTAGAGATAGAATATACTCAACTTAATTTTAATTTTTCAAACAAATGTCTTTAACTATCTTTCATACTCATACATATTATTTCATTTTTATTATAATTTTTATTTTATACTTTCTTATTTCGCTTTTCTTTATTGTACTCTATTTATTCTTTGTAATTCATTAATAATATATTATTATAAATATATTATCGGTCTATGCCTTGTTTTTTTCCTATAAATTCCATTAATTGATCATAATATGGATATCCTTCCATATCGCCTTTAACTAATGTCGCCATGGCTCCAACACCATTTGCATATTCTCCGATTTCTTTTAATGATAAATTTTCTAAATATCCAGATAAAAATCCTGCTGCAAATCCATCGCCTGCTCCAGCTGTATCTTGAATTAAATCTGAAACATTATAGCCCGAAACTTTGACTGCTTCTTTTTTATTCTTGATATAACATCCATCTGCACCCAATTTAACTACTACAATTTTTGCTGATCTTGATAAGAAGTAATCACATACTTCATCTTTATCAGTTAAGCCAAGTAGAAGTTCTGCCTCATCAAGTCCTGGCATTACTATATCAGCTTTATTAGCTATATCAATTAAAACATCTTTTGCTTCTTCAATGCTCCATAATTTTAATCTGATATTTGGATCAAAAGACACTAAAACTCCATTTTTCTTAGCAATTTCAATAGCTTTATATACAGCTTCTCTACAACTTTTGGATAAAGCTGGAGTTATTCCGGTTAAATGAAGTATTTTTGCTTGTTTTATATATTCTTCATCTATATCTTCTACTGAAATAGTACTTGCTGCAGAATTCTTTCTATAATAGTACACATTAGGATTGCTTCTTTGATAATGTTCCTTAAAAAGTAATCCAGTACTTCTTTCTTTATCAACTATTACCCTTGATGTATCTACTCCTTCTGCTCTTATAGAATCTATAACAAATCTTCCGAATTCATCATCAGATACTTTAGAAAACCAACCAGCACTATGATTAAGTTTAGCTATTGCAGTAGCAACATTTGATTCAGCCCCACCAAGAGACTTAGCAAAATTATGAACATATCTTAATGGTCCATTAGCATCAGTTTTTAAAACAACCATTGATTCTCCAAATGTTACAACATCCATCTTACTTTTTCTCCTTCGCTTTTCTAAATGCTTCAACAAATTCTTTAGCAGTTTTTTCTACTAACGCATAGTCTCCAGTTGCAACACCCTTAGTTAAATCACCACCTGTTCCAACAGCAACAGCTCCAGCTTCGATCCATTCATGTAAGTTAGCAATTGTAACTCCGCCTGTTGGCATAAATTCTCCTTGTGGAAGAGGTCCCATAAATGATTTAATTACTGATGGTCCATAAAGATTAGCTGGAAATATTTTAGCAACATCAACACCATATTCAAATGCTGTTACCGCATCTTTAACTGACATTATTCCTGGCATAACTGCAACTTTATATCTATTACAAAGTTTTATTGTTTCAATATCTAAGTATGGACTTACTATAAATTGAGCTCCTGCTAATATACATGCTCTAGCTGTTTCTGGATCTAAAACTGTTCCAGCTCCAACTACTATATCAGTCCCTTTATATTTTTCAGAAACTTCTCTTATTACTTCTACTGGATTTGGAACTGTCATTGTAAGTTCCATTATTTTAATTCCACCATTTTTAACAGCTTCTACTGTTTTTATAGCTTCTTCTTTAGATTCTCCTCTAATTACTGCAACAACTCCAGCTTCTTTTATACTTTTCAATACTTCTTCTCTTCTCATGTTTGCACCTCATTTTTAATTTTATAAGTTAATAATTAAATTACATTTCTCATTAATCATTTATTTAGTTTCTAATTTTTAATATATATTTGTATTAAAAATTAAAATATTGTTTAGCATTGTTATAGCTTATATCTGATACAATTTTCCCCAATGTTTCCATATCATTAGGAAATTCGCCATTTTCAACCCATTCTCCAATTACATTACATAGAATTCTTCTAAAATATTCATGTCTTGTATAAGATAAGAAACTTCTTGAATCTGTAAGCATTCCTACAAATGCACTTAAAAGACCTAAGTTAGCTAATGATTTAATTTGTTCTTCCATTCCAAGCTTATGATCATTAAACCACCAAGCTGATCCAAATTGCATTTTACCTTTTATATTGTCTCCTTGGAAACATCCTATTAATGTTCCAATAGTTGCATTATCATTTGAATTCAAGCTATATATTATAGTTTTAGGAAGTGCATCTTCCATATTTAAAGAATCTAATAATTTTGAAAGGGGAATAGCAACTTCTGTATCATTAAGAGAGTCAAAACCAGTATCAGGTCCAATCTTATTAAACATCTTTGAATTGTTATCTCTTACACAATTCATATGTACTTGCATTGTCCAATCTAAATCTGCATATAGCTTTCCAAGATATTTCAATGTAAATGCCCTATATTTATTTTCCTCTTCAAAAGTTACACTACCATCAGTTAGTGCCTTATCAAAAATACCTGTTATTTCTTCAAGTGTAGAATTTCCACATGGTACAAAATCCAATGCATGGTCTGACACCTTACAGCCAACTTCATTAAAAAAATCCACTCTCATTTTTAATGCTGATAATAATTCCTCGTAAGTTTTAATTTCTCCATCTATTACATCTTCTAGCTTACCAATCCATTCTTTAAATGTTGGTTTGTTTATTCCAAGTGCTTTATCAGGTCTAAATGTTGGTAAAACTTTTACATCAAAACTTTTATCTTCTTTAAGTGCTAAGTGATATTGTAGTGAATCCACTGGATCATCAGTAGTACATATAACTTTTACATTAGACTTTCTAATAAGTTCTCTTACAGTAAATTCATCACTATTTAACATTTTATTTACTTTTTCCCAAATATCTGGAGCAGTCTTTTCATTTAACGCTTCATCGACACTAAAGAATCTTTTTAACTCTAAGTGTGTCCAGTGATAAAGAGGATTTCCTATAGCAGCTGAAATAGTTTTTGCCCAAGCTAAAAACTTTTCATAGTCGCTTCCATCTCCAGTAATATATTTCTCATCTATTCCATAAGTTCTCATTTGTCTCCATTTATAGTGGTCACCATAAAGCCAAGCTTCTGTTATATTTTTAAATTTTTTATCATCTAATATTTCCTTGGGATTTATATGACAGTGATAATCAATTATAGGCATTTTTTCTGAATACTCATGATATAAAGTTTCAGCTGTCATATTACTTAATAAAAAATTTCCATCCATAAATTTTTTCACATTAACCCCTTCTTTCTTCATCTATAGTATTTGATAATAAAAAAATTTTATTATTATTTTTTTATTATTATATATTTCAGGCTATTGTGCACGTTAACAATTTTAACACGACAATACTTTTAGTGAATAATTTAATTAATTGTATTAATTAAATTATAATACCTCTTCTCAATTAATGCAATACTTTTGTTAACGTTAACAATTTTTTATACAAATTTTATTCATATCTTCTAATTAGAATTCAAAATAAAGCATTATTAACTTATTTAACAAGTTAATAATGCTTTATTAATATTTCTCTAAAATAATATAAATATTATTTAAAATTATTTTTTTCTATTCTATAATACCTTTTTCCCATTTACCTTCTTCTAAATCTTTTGCTATCTTTCTGTACTTATCATCTGGTAAGTTATATAATAATCCAACTACTATAGCTGCAATAGCTAGTGCTAATGCTGGATATATTGTCATCGCACCCTTTATTCCTAATAAAGTTTCTGGTGTTTGTTTAGCATTGGCTACATATCCTGTTAGACCTAATACTCCTGCACTAATAAGTGCAGCTACAGATTGTGCAATTTTCCTTGAGAAATTAAATGCAGCGTAAGTGATTCCTTCTTTTCTTATTCCAGTATGCCATTCACCATAATCTATAGCATCTGAAACGAATGCCCATGTAATTCCATTTGGAATAGCTAAAGCTACGTATCCAATAGTAACAAGTACTATGAATGTATAAAAATTTGTTGGGATTATAAAATTCAATCCATTAGCAACAGCACCTATTATGAATCCAGCCATCGCAGTTTGCTTTTTACCAAACAT
>JAJXYA010000407.1 GCA_021780795.1 Bacillota bacterium
CTGTTTAGTCGATAATTCTTTTTCTCTTACTTGAACAATTGTTACCCCTCCAAGTATAGCTTCCTCAACTACTTCACTTAGCTTTCTCCCTCTTAGAAAGCTTCTATCTGTTACTAAATATAAACTGTAATCTATCTGCATACCTTTCATCTCCTTAAATTATTACGAGCTAAATTCAATCCTTGCCTTCTCACTTATTTCCTTCTCATCAATCAAGTAAATTGAATCCATCAGCTTAACTCTAAAGCTTCCTGGAAGTTTTGCTTCTTCGTATGCCTTTTCTCCTGCTATTCCCATAGCTGTAACTGCTGCAACTGTAGCTATAAACTTGTCATCATATGCACCGACCGCTGCTGCACATAAGGCTCCAACCATACAACCTGCTCCTGTAACTTTAGTTAACATTTCAACACCATTATATATAATTGCTACTCTTTTTCCATCAGTAACTACATCTTTTTCACCAGTAGCTGCTACTATACACTTAAATTTTTTTGCTAATGCCTTTGCTGCTTCCACTAACCCATTCCCATCATCAACAGAATCTACTCCTCTAACCTCGGCATTAACTCCAGCTAAAAATTTAATTTCTCCTCCATTTCCTTTTATTACATCTATTTTACCAAGGAGAGCTATTTTTTCTATTACCTCTACTTTTCTTTTAATAGCACCACATCCAACTGGGTCAACTACTAATGATACATTATTTTCCTTTGCTGAAATTGCTGCCATCACCGCTGCTGCTTCTTGTTCCTTAGTAAGAGTACCAGTATTTATGTATACTCCGTTAGAAATTTGTGCAAAATCATAACTTTCATCGTATGCCTCAACCATAGCTGGAGATGCACCAAAGGATAAGAGTATATTAGCACAATCATTAATTGTAACATAGTTTGTTATCGCCTGTACCAATGGTACCTTTGCCCTAATTTCTGTTATTACCTTTGAAACTTCATTACACATTACTAAATCCCCCTAAAAATTTTATTTTTTTTATCAAAATATAAATCACAGTTACAGCCGTTACAGTAAATACTGTAGGTATTCCTAATGCATTATTGCTAAAATAATTATATAGAATAGTCCCACATACTGCTGAAATACATCCTAAAATATTAATATTAAAATTGCCTTTATTTTTTCCAATAAAATAATCAACGAAAACTACAGTGTAAACTGGTACAAAAATACTCCCTATAAGGAGTAAGAAATTTTGATAATTTTCCATAGGAAAAATAAATGCAAATACTGTGGCTATAATACAATATATTATTGTAACCAAGTTTTCATTTTTAAAGTTTACTATTTGCTTTGACGATATTACAGCTGAATATACATCGATAAAAGTAGTCGTTACTGTTGCCAGTAATACGATTAAAGAAGCAACAAGACCAGTTCCAGATAAAAATGCTATTATATCTTTTCCTGTGTATATAGTTATAAAAAGTCCAAGCACATACATTAAAACACTGCCTATAAAATATCCAAAGAAGCTTGATAAAAATACTCCTTTGCTATCTTTACCATCTTTAGCGTAATCCCCTATTAATGGGAGCCAAGAAACCGGCATGGCTATCGTAATCTCAATTGCAGTTGTAAAACTTATATTTTGCGGCAGAACTATAACCTTTGAACTGCCTATCTTTAAAAACACTAACAAACATAAGGCTATTAAAATTACAACTGAAACATCATTAACAAGCTTAGTATAGTTATTAAAAGAATACGCCCATAAAAATACCGCTGCTGCAACTATTAGCAAGGAAAAATTATATGGTAGCTTAAGCTGTTCACTAATGGCTCTTCCACCTTGTATTATCATTATTGCTGACCATCCCATTAGTTGAAGAACATTTAGTAATGCCACAATTTTAGCTCCTATACTTCCAAATGAGTCTTTAACCTTTTCCATGGCATTTTTCTTCCCTTTAAAAGATATAAACCCACCAAATGCCAATAATAATGTTCCTATTATATGTCCTATTATAATTGCTGCTATACCCTTTTTAATTCCAAGTGGTGCAATCATACCTCCAGTATATATTTCTGTTACTGATATAGCTGCCCCTGCCCATAAAAGAAACATGGACGAATTTTTAATTTTATTCAAAATCTACTCCTCCTCTTTTGTATAAATCTATAAAATGCCCTACCGGTCCTACCCCCTCTCCTATTGTAAATGAATTTTCTATTGCTTTAGTTATATACTCCTTACTCAAATACACAGCTTCCTTAACTGATAATCCCTTTCCAAGCATTGATGCAATTGCAGAAGACAAGGTACATCCAGTTCCATGAGTATTTTTAGTTTCAATTCTTTTTCCTTTAATTATTTCAAATTTTCCTTCAAAGTATAAAACATCATTTGCATCATTGCATCTATGTCCTCCCTTTACCAAAACTGCTTTTGCACCCATCTCATATATTTTTTTTGCTGCACTCTTCATTTGTTCTTCATTTTCTATCTTGCTATTTGTCAAGACCTCAGCTTCTGGTATGTTTGGAGTAACTAAATCTGCAATAGCTATTAACTTTTTTAGTTCTTCAACCGCTTCTTCTTTTAAAAGAAAGTAACCACTTTTTGATATCATTACAGGATCTACAACTATATTTTTACCTTTATAATCCAGCAAAAGTTTTTTTATTGTATGGATAATTTCTCCGTTTGACACCATTCCAATCTTTATGCTGTCCACCTCTATGTCATCAAATATACATCTAATTTGTTTCTCCACCATCTCCTTATTAACTTCTAATACATCAAAAACCCCCATTGTATTTTGGGCTGTTACTGCTGTTATAACACTCATTCCATAAACTCCAAGTGCACTCATTGTTTTTATATCCGCCTGTATTCCTGCCCCTCCACAGCTATCAGAACCTGCAATTGTTAGGACCTTTTTCATAATAATGCTCACTCCTTTATATTTTTTACCATTAAAAAAAGTGCTACTCTTAGAATAGCACTTTAACATTCAATGTATTATGCTTCCTACGCCGGTATTATCCGAATTCAGGTTCAAAGGGTTGGACTTATCCTCTCAGCCAAAAGGCACCCCTGCATTTGATATTTATTTATAATCATTTTACACATAACCATTTCATATTTCAATATTAATTTTCTTCTAAATGTATGTTATGATTTATTAATACATAGTTTATAATAATATAATACACAAATTATTTTAAAATATTGTATAATAATAATGTACTATTTTTACATAAGAAAACAACACATGAAATCTTTATCAATTTTTTAGCTTGTTTTATTTTTAAGTATGGGTAGCTTTACTTTTTCTTGTACTTAAAAAATATAAATTTAAGGAGGAGTTTCACATGGGAGTAATGGGAAGATTATCTGACATTTTTAAAGCAAAGGTAAATAATGCCATCGACGACATTGAGAATCCAATTGAACTACTTGATCAAAAAATTAGAGATATGGAAAAAAGCCTAAATGATGCAAAGCTATCTTCTGCTCAAATTTTAGGAAATGTGCATGAGATAGAAAAGAAATTAGACAAAGCTAAGGAAGAATCTAAAGACTATGATGAAAAAGTCAAATTAGCTGTCAAAGCAGGAAATGATGAGCTTGCTAAAAAGGCTCTTCAAAAAAAATTAGATGCGGATAAGACTGTAACTAGTCTCCAAACTAGCTATGAAGATGCTGCAACAAAAGCAAATGCTTTGAAAGCTAAGTTAAAGGACTTAGAAGAAGAGATTGAAAAAACCAGAACTTACAGAGACGAAGCTGCTGCTAGATACAATAATGCAGAAGCTAGCAAAAAGGTTAACGAGGTAATTGCAAATGTAAATGCTGGTTCAAACCGAATAAACCTAGATGATATTGAGCGAAAAATCGAAAGAAAAGAAGCTCTTGCAGAAGGTTTAGGTGACCTTAAAACCGAAGATTCATTAGATAAAGAATTTGAAAAATTAAATGAAGTCAATTTAGATGATGAATTAGCAAAATATAAAAACCAATAGGTGAATATTATGAGTAAGACAGAACAATTTATTTCAAAAGAAAAAGAACATTATGGCAAATTATATTCAACTGTTGAATTTGCAATCGACGAGATTAAAAACTTTGTTGATAAAAACACTCTAAAAAGCAGAAAATATTACACTAGACAAGGAGTTTTAGAAAAGTATATTGAACTTTTAGATGCCTCTAATACCGATAGTAAACAAAAAGGCTTTATAAGCGGACTTTTTGAAAGTGATAAATACATTAACTTACTCAATGATTATAAAAAAGATCACGAAGAAGAAATAAATCAACTTATTAACTGCTCAAAATGTCAATGTTTAAAATGCATATCTGAATGCAAGTTTGACAGCTGCAGGGGCTGCAGCAATGGTAAACATATTGTGGATTGTGATCACCAAAGAACAAGCATTTATTTCTTTGACAGCTCAAAATATTCAGAATTAAACCTTGTAAATAACAATACTGGTGAAGAAGATACTTATACCATTCTTGCTATTATACAAGATGCATTAAAAGATAAGCGATATATTATAATTGAAAATTCATCAACTAATGAGCGTTTTATTCTTTACTACTATCCAAGACTTCCTGAGGATGATTACGGGGAAATAAGTAGCGAAGAAGACTTTAACTTCGCTGCAGAAGCTTATGAAGGTGTTGAGCGGTGAACTAGCTTTGTTCACCCCTTAACATACTAAACTAATAATCTACAAATTTCTAAATATATTGTATTAACATTTTATCAAAAAAAATTGTGAACTTGTCCACAAAACTCACAGTTATCCACATCTGGAGCATTGTTGTCCACATAATTTGTGCATAAGTTAATAAGTTTATATATGATAACATCTGTTTTTTATATATAAAACTTTGAGTTATAAACATTATCCACAATTAGCCTGTTGATATGTTGTTAAAATGCTGTGAAAAATTTGGTGATAACTAATAATTTTTCACCAAATTTCGTTAAAATAGATTAACAATTTCATAATCTTAGAAATTACCTTCCACATATCCCTTCATAAGTTGTTCAATAAAAACCGTATAACTCTTCTGTTCATTGTTAGGATCATAAAAAGTACTAGTTGCTAATATATCACAAAAGAATATTAAAATTATATGCTTGATGTAAGGCGTAAAACTTTTGAAAAATCGTTCTTTAATATCTTCTTTTTCTTCTTTAAATATTGTTAATGGATACATATGCCCTTCCACTGTTGAACATATCATTTCAATTACCTTATAATTCAACTGGAACTTTTGAAAAATTTCTTCAACTATATGTTTTCCCGTTATCTCATGACCAGCAAAACTAACAGTTTCACCTTCTTTTGCATAACTTCTATATTTTCCTACATCATGAAGGAAAGCAGCTAAAGCTAATATATCTTTAACGTATAAATTATCTATCCTTTCAAATAAAAAATCACTATCAAAATTTTTTAACTCTATACTTCCTTGTTCAAATTGTTTAAATACTTTATATGTTGTATTCATATGTGTAAAAACATCTTCAACATGATATTTACACTTTCCTATTGTTTTCAATTTATTGATATCTGGTATAAGGTATTTTAAAAGCTCATATTGATCTAAAATTTCAAAAGCTACTCCACTCTTATCATTTTTAATTATATCCATTAATTTTGAAAATAAACTGCTATCATTAATATCTTTTAATGCATTACCAAATTCCCTAATATGGGCTTCTGTATACGCACTAAAATGCATCCCGAATTGTATATACATATTAACAGCATCCATAATAATTAAGGGATTTTTCTTTATACTTTCTTCATTTACTTCTTGAATAATTCTGCTCTTAAGATGATTCCTTCCCTTAAATGGATCTATAATCTTGTTATCAATAAGTTTCAAAGCTATACAATTTACAGTAAAATTTCTGTTTTCCAGTTCTTTTTCAATAGTAATATTATCAATACATTTTACATAAATTTTTATTTTTTTTACTGAATTTTTTATTATTGCAGCATTATCATTATCTTTTTTTGTAATGTAACCTAAATCCTCAAATTCCTTTACAATCAAATTAATTTCTCCATCAAAAATCACTTCTATACATTCATTTTCATTTTTAGAATTTAATAATTTATTAATTACATATTCACCTAAAATATAACAATCTATATCTAAATTTAAAGATATTGCTTTTAAATCTTCTATAATCTTCTTCATAATTTTTTCCCTTTCTACATACTTGTAAATTATCTTATTTTATTATTATACAATACTTTAGTATAAATTATTGTATTGTTCTACAAATTTTTACGTCTAGTTAAATTCAAATGATAATATTTCTAATATTTTTTAATATTTTTTAATCACATTTTACTTTTTTAAATATCATTTTTTATGGCTCAATTGGCTTCAAATCTAGGTTTGAGCAGTTTTTTTGACAAAACTCTCAAAAATAATTCCCATAATTTTATTGACTTTTGTATTATTTGGCAGTATATTTTGTATATAAGATATTTTTAAAGATTTTTACAAATATCTTATTGACTTTATATGTAATATTTGCTATTATTTAATTATAAGTATGTCGAATGATGTAATTTAAGGAGGATTGATTTTATGAAATCAACAGGAGTTGTAAGAAAAGTAGATGAACTAGGAAGAATTGTTATTCCTATCGAGTTAAGAAGAACTTTGGATATTGCTGAAAAGGATGCTTTAGAAATCTATGTAGATGGAGAACAAATTATTCTAAAAAAATATGAACCAGCTTGTATTTTCTGTGCTGATGCTAGAAACGTTATCAATTACAAAGGTAAAAATATTTGTAAAAGCTGTTTAGAAGAATTAAAGAACGATATTAAATAAAAAAATAAAGCTCAGTCTAAATTTTAGCTGAGCTTTATTTTTTTATTTAATTATTCTTCTTGCTCCTACAATGCCGTCACGAACTGGAGTAATTCTAACACTTAGACCAGTATGTGGTGCCTCCACCATATTTCCGTTACCAACATACATAGTAACATGTCCAGGTCCAGCTATGCCATCTTCTCCCCAATTATAAAATAACAAATCACCAGGTTGTAAATTTGCTAAATTTACTGATACTCCTTCCGAATACTGATCTTCGCTTGTTCTATTTAGAGATATACCAAAATGAGAATAAGCATATTGAACAAGCCCAGAACAGTCAAAACCAGAACTTGGATCTTCTGCTCCCCATACATAATGAACTCCAACAAAGCTCTCTGCATAAGCTACAACTTGTGCACCTGTAGCGGAGGAAGATACAAGATTCCCATTTGGTGGTTGTACACTTACTAAGTTATTATTAGAATTTTTTGATTGACTTTGAGCTGCCTGTTGGGCTGCCTGCTGGGCTGCTTTTTGTGCCGCAAGTTGCTCTGCTGCTTGCTCTGCAATTTGCGACTGCAAAGCAGAAACTTGTCCAGTTGCAGATGATTCTTCTTTGTTTGCTTCTGCTATCAAAGGTTGTTCTGCAGCTTTTTGTTGATTTAAACTAGCAATATTACTTTCACTTTGCGTTTGAAGCGACACAAGATTTTGTTTATCATTTTGCAAAGAAGCTTCTTGATTTTTAATTGCTTGTTCTTTTTGGTTAAGACTATCTATTAACTGTTTATCATACGCAGTTATTCTCGTTATTGTTTCCATTTTAGATATAAAATCATCAAAACTGCTGGAATCTAGGAGCATGCTAATATACGTGCTATTTCCATCAATGTAAATAGCCCTCATTCTTTCGTTATATAAATTTTGCTCTGCCTTTATATCGGCTTCAGACTTTTGTATATTTGCCTCAGCTTGCGATATTTCTGTTTGTTTCTCCACTATATTATTTTGAATTGTTTTTAATTCCTCTGTCTTTTTACCAATCTGATCATCCAAACTATTAATTGTGTTTTCAAGTTCAGAAATTTTTTGTTGTGCAGCTTGTACATTATTTTTACTCTGAGTTAATTGATCTTGCAGAGAAGGATCTGCTAAAACCTTAACTCCTGATGAAAGTACAATACTTAATGAAATAAGTATTGCTGCCACTCTTTTATGCATACCTAGTTCCCCCTTTTATAACTTATTATCTATCACATATCTAAATAAAATTATTAAATATATAATAAAAATACCATTTTTATTATAACATTAATTTTTTTATTATTTCAACCTAAAAAAAATGTAAAAGCCTCAACTTCTTAAAAGATGAGGCTTTTAATATATATTTTTTTAATTTACTCTTCTAGCTCCGCAATAATTTGGCTCATCCGCTAAAGGAACAACTTGAACTACTGTTCCTGTATGAGGAGCATGAATCATAAGTCCATTGCCTATGTACATACCAACATGTCCAGGACCACCACCGCTATTATTAAAGAAAACTAAATCCCCTGGCTGAAGATTATTTTCGTTTACTGCACTTCCAACTCCAAACTGTTCTTCACTAGTTCTTGGCAAACTAATTCCAAAATGACTGTAAACATACATCATTAAACCTGAGCAGTCAAAAGTTGTTGGACCAGCTGTAGCATAAACATATTGATCCCCTCTAAAATTTAAAGCATAAGAAACAACAGGATTGCTACTATTTCCACCTCTATTTATATCTACGCTCAATGCAGGAGTCGCTACTTTTGGAGCCGCTAAATTATTAACGTAAACTTGCTGTGTCTGACTGAGTGCGATTTCATTATTTAACGTAGTTTTAGCCTGAGCAAGAAGTGGCTCTTCCTGTGCTTTTTGCTTATTTAATTGTGCTATCTTATTGTTACAAGAATCTTTTAATGCTATAAGCGATTGTTCTTGACTTTTAAGCACTGATTCTCTTCTAGCTATTTCATCTTTCATTTGATTCAAGTTAGATATAACATTGTTGTTATATTGAACAACCTTATTAACAATCTCTAATCTTGAAATAAAATCACTTATACCATTTGAATTTAAAAGAACATCTAAATAACTTGTAGTCCCACCCATGTACATGGAACGAATACTTTGATCGAATTGATTTTGTTCGATATTAATATTACTTTCAGATCTTTTAATTTCATTTTCATCACTATTGATATCGTTTTCTGTTTTGGTTATTTGAACATTCGTCTGTTGAATTTGAAGTGCAGTTTGTTGAATCTGATTATCAAAATTCTCTAATTGCGTTTCTAGTGCTTTTTCATTATTTTTCGCATTTTGTAAACTACTTGGACTGGCAAACACAGTAGTACTTGTGATTAACGTAATAGCCAGGACAGCAGTGATGCTTAAAACCTTTCTATGCAATACAACTTCCTCCTTAATAATAACAAAATGTACTGTCATTTGTTTCTAAAGTGCTGGTTGTTATGTATTTCTAAAATAACTATCGTAATTATAACATAATAAGACATAAAGTTACAAGGGATTTAACATTTTTTTATAAATGTAAATTTTATATCAATAATATATGTTTTTACAGTAACTTTTTTGTTAGATATTTAATGAAAATTTATAAACTTCATTTTTTGACAATTTTCTATCCTTAGCTACTAATTTTACTGCTTCTTTTTTAGCCTTTCCTCGATTAATATACATCAAAATATGATCCTCAACAGAAATATCTTTCCATAATTCCATGCTTTCAATTTGAATTTCTTCATCTGTTTTTCCTGAAAGTGCTATCACATATTCCCCTCTCGGTTCATTTTCAGAATAAAACTCTATAGCTTCTACAAGGGTGGTTCTTTTTATGTTTTCGTGTAGCTTTGTTAATTCTTTACATATAGCCACTTTTCTATTGCCTATATTTTCAAATAGAAATTGTAAAGTCTTGTTCAACCTATGTGGAGCTTCATAAAATATAATTGTGCCTTTCAAATTTTTAATTTCATTTATAACTTCTTTTTTATCCTTGTTTTCCTTAGGAAGAAATCCTTTGAAAGTAAAGCCTGTAGTGTCTAAGCCTGAATATACCAAAGCTGTAATCAGGGCAGTAGCTCCTGGTATTATTTCAAAGCATATATCTTTTTGTATACATTGTTTAACAATAACGCTCCCAGGATCAGAAATTCCAGGCATTCCAGCATCAGTTACTAGTGCAATATTATTTCCTTCCTCTATTAGCTTAATTATGTCTTCAGATTTTGCATTCTCATTAAATTTATGATAACTAATTAGTTTTTTTTTGATTTCATATCTATTTAAAAGCTTTAAAGTTTGTCTTGTATCTTCTGCTGCTATTATATCGCAATTTTTTAAAGTTTCTAAAGCTCTTAAAGTTATATCTTTTAAATTTCCTATAGGTGTTCCTACTAAAAACAATTTTCCCGTCATTTTATAGTTACCTCCTTACCATATATTTTATTTATCTCTTCTGTATAACTACCATCCTTTTCATGAATATATAATGGATCTTCCCATTTTAAAAATGCTTTACCATCCCGCTGACCTTCTATAAGCACAATATTAGGTGCCTTATTAATGCTAGGATGAACCATTCTTATTACTTTGGGCTCTATCTTATGTTTTCTCATAAGACAAAAGATATCAGCTAATCTTTCAGGTCTATGAACCATATACATCCTTCCGTTATCTTTTAAAAGCTTTCTAGTAGCAATAATAACATCTTCAAGCGTACAACAAATTTCATGCCTTGCTATAGCATCTTTATCATTATAGTTTATTAATCCAGAATTTCTAAGCTTATATGGAGGATTAACAGTTACTACATCAGCCTTATCTATCCTCTTTAATAAACTTTTATCTGTTATACTTCCATTAACAAACCTTATCTTATCTTCTAAACTATTATACATAGCTGACCTTTTAGCCATATCTACCATGTCTTCTTGAATTTCTACACCTACTATTTTTGATACTTCTTTTTTCCCTGTTATAATAAATGGAATAATTCCAGTTCCACTACATAAGTCTATTACGGAACCACCCTTTTTTACTTTCGCGTAATTTGCAAGCAAAACAGCATCTACACCAAACCTAAACCCGTTTTGTTTTTGTATTACCTTTATTCCTTTTAGCTGCAAATCTTCTAACGTTTCATCTTCTTTTATTAAATTCATAAAATACGTCCACCTTCACAAATTAAAGCATATTCATAAAATAGCTTATCACAACAAGCTGTTTTTTTGAATATGCTTTAACTAAAAAATTTAATTTGTAGATTCAATCCCATTATATTTTGTATCTAATACAATTATATCTACTCTTCTATTTTTTG
>JAJXYA010000168.1 GCA_021780795.1 Bacillota bacterium
CAGATTTAGACTGCAACCTGAGCAACTGCCACTTATAGAAGATGGCAGACTTGAAGCTTCCAAAATGTTGTTAAAATTGTAGATTATCTTATTTACTTGCTGCTTTTCTTATTTCATCTCTCATTTTTATTGCTTCTGCTCTAGCATATTCTTCAAAATGACTTTCTCCATTCTCAGCCTTTTTGTATGCCAACAAAATGCTTCTAGAGGCATTTACTACTCCACCATTTCCATTCTTTAAATATATGGCTACATCATCAGCTGCACCACCCTGTGCTCCATAGCCAGGTATTAAGAAAAACATTTTTTCTAAATCTTTTCTCATCTTTAAGCCTTCATCTATATGTGTGCATCCAACAACCCCACCTATGGAACTATATCCGCATTCTCCCCTAAATTCTTCTCCTATTTTTAGTAATTTTTCTCCTACAACATCATAAACCTTTTTATTTTCTTTATTCTCTATATACTCTATATCCTGGGCTCCCTTATTTGAGGTTCTTACTAGTGAAAATAATCCTTTTTCCTTATTTTTCACATAAGGAAGATATGGTTCTATACTATCCATACCCATGTATGGATTTACAGTTATAAAATCACTTTCAAAATCTCCTTCAAAGTGAGCTTTAGCATACATTTCTGCAGTTTTTGCAATGTCTCCTCTTTTAATATCTGCAATAACTATGCCGCCTTTACTTTTTATATAATTTAGAGTATCTTTATATACCTTTAATCCTTTGAGTCCCAGAGCTTCATAATAGGCTATTTGTACCTTATAACAAGCTGATACATCAAAAGTAGCATCAATTATTGCCTGATTAAATCTATATAAGGCATGTTCTTCATATTCAAACTTATTTCTAAAACTTTCAGGTAAGTATTCTAAACCTGTATCAAGCCCTACACATACATGACCGTTCTTTTCTACACTTTTAAATAATTTATCTATAATCAATTATTACTCCACCTTTACTATTTTATTTGAAAATTCACTATTTTGCTTTATAAACTATGTTCCCTGCCTTAATGGTGTACATTACTTTCCCCATTACAGCCTTTCCCTCAAAGGGAGAATTCTTTCCTTTAGATAAGAACTCTGTAGTATCAATATTATATTTAGATTTAGTATCCAAGACCACCAAGTCTCCGTCGAATCCTATTTTAATTTCACCTTTGTTCAGCCCCATAATTTTAGCTGGGTTTTTTGACATCAATTCAGAAAGTTTATTTAGAGTAATATGTCCCTCGCCTACCAGTTTAGTGAAGCATACAGCAAAGGAGGTTTCTAGACCTGATATACCAGGAGCCCCCTTAATTTTATCCTCCGTGCTATGTGGTGCGTGGTCAGTAGCAATAACATCTACAAAACCCTCTTTTATAGCTTCAATTAAGTAATTTACATCCTCAGTTTTCCTCATAGGTGGATTTACTCTATACTCAGTTTCCTCAGTCAATGCTAAATGATGTGGAGTTACTTCACAGGTTATTCTTCCTCCCTGCTTTTTCCCTTCAATAATATCTTTCATAGCTTCTTTCGTACTAACATGAGCTAAGTGAAGCTTGCAACCAGTAAATTTTGAAAGAGTTATGTCTCTCCAGGTCATCATATTTTCAGCAAGTCTAGTATCAACCTCTACTAATTCTTCATTTTCAGCATGGGATATTACTGTTAAATCCTTTTCTTTAGCCTTTAGCATAGCATCTAACATTATCTTACTATTAGCAACGCCTTTACCATCATCGGATATAAATCTTACTGCTGTAGTTAGCTCACATAGGTGATCTATAGATTCTCCCTTTAGATCCTCTGTAATAGATGCACATTGATGAATGTCCAAAAGATTTATTTCTTTAGCTTTTTTTAACACCTTATTAATTGTGTTCATGGAGCTACATACTGGATTTGTATTTGCCATAAGGTTTACTGCAGTATAGCCACCTCTAACTCCTGCCTGACTTCCAGACAACAAGTCTTCCTTATAGGTATATCCCGGCTCTCTAAAATGACTGTGAAGATCTACAAAAGAAGGGGCTAAAATATATTCCTCTCCATTTAAAATCTCACAGTCTTTTTCTAGCTTTTTTCCTATTTCATATATTATTCCTTCATTTATATAAACATCGCCAATAAAATCCTGTGATGAATCAATTATTCTTGCATTTTTGATTAATAATTCCATAACTCTACCATCCCTTCACACTGCATTAAGATTTATTTGTAGGATTTAAACCTTTGTTCAAATCCTACGCAATTTATAATTTTAATTATGTGTTCTATTATGATTTACTAGTAGGGTTATTAATCTCATCGCAGTATATACATCTATATTGACCCTTTTCTCTATTTGCTAAGTAAAAACTATGCAAAATTTCTTGTTCTATAGATGTTATGCATCTTGGATTATTGCATTTTATAACATTCTCAATTTTCTCTGGTAAATTTAATTTAACTTTATTTTCAATTTCTTCTCCAGATATTATATTTATTGTTATGTTAGGATCTATAAAACCTAACACTGTAAAATCTATATCAATTTCATTTTCTATCTTAATTATATCTTTCCTGCCAAGTTTCTTGCTAGGTGCATTCATAATAAGTGCCACTGTAAAGTCAGCATTATCGAGACCTAAATAGTTAAATATTTTTATTCCAACACCAGCTTTAATATGATCTATTACTATTCCTCTTTTTATACTATTTATTGTTACCATTATTTATCCACCCCCAAAAGCTTAGCAATAAGTGCCAGAT
>JAJXYA010000364.1 GCA_021780795.1 Bacillota bacterium
TGAATGGCTTACTGATGAAATAGCTAAAAGATATGTTCAAAATAAGATTGAAGCTGAAGTAGAAAAAAACTTAATGGAAAAACAAGATAAGTATATTGATGAAGTAAGGCTTGGCATAATTAAGAAACAAAAGGGGCCTGAAAATGCTAAAACGCTTAAAAAATATGAGGATCTTGAAGTCCTTGATAGCAGAAAACTTACTAAAAATATACAAGCTATGTTAAGACCAGAGAGCTTTAGTGAAATAGTTGGACAAGAAAGAGCTATAAAATCTTTGCTATCTAAAATGGCATCGCCATACCCACAGCATATTATTCTTTATGGACCACCAGGAGTAGGTAAGACCACTGCAGCGAGACTAGCTCTTGAGGAAGCTAAAAAGCTAAGTTACACTATTTACGATCAGGAAGCTAAATTCGTAGAAGTAGATGGTACGACACTCAGATGGGATCCAAGGGAGATAACAAATCCTCTATTAGGCTCTGTACATGACCCAATATATCAGGGAAGTAAAAGAGATTTAGCTGAGGTTGGGATTCCTGAACCAAAGCCAGGTCTTGTTACTGAAGCTCATGGAGGAGTACTATTTATTGATGAAATAGGAGAACTTGACAGTATACTTCAAAATAAGCTACTTAAGGTATTAGAAGATAAAAGAGTTGAGTTTTCATCCTCTTATTATGACCCTGAAGATGAAAGCACACCTAAATATATAAAATATTTATTTGATAAAGGTGCTCCAGCGGATTTTGTTTTAATAGGGGCTACTACACGGGAACCATCAGAAATAAATCCAGCATTAAGATCAAGATGTACTGAGGTTTATTTCGAACCTTTAACTGCTAAGGATATTGAAAATATCGTAGTAAATGCTGCACAAAAATTAGAAGTTGAAGTTGCAGATGGAGTTGCAGAGACTATTAGTAGATATACTATTGAGGGAAGAAAAGCAGTAAATATTTTAGCTGATGCTTATGGCTATGTATTGCATAATAGAGAATCAATAGAGGATTCCCAAATTAAAATTGAGCTTAAGGACTTGTTAGATGTTATATCTATAAGCAGATTAACACCTTATGAGGAATTAGATAAAGAGACTAAATTTGAAGTTGGGCATATATATGGGCTAGGAGTATCAGGATATATAGGGTCAACTATAGAAATAGAGACTTCAGTATTTGAAGCTAAAGAAAAAGGTACAGGCCAAGTAAGATTTAATGAAACTGCTGGAAGTATGGCTAAGGACTCGGTGTTTAACGCTGCATCCGTAATAAGAAAGACAACTAATAAAGATATTAAGGATTATGACATACATGTAAATATAGTTGGCGGGGGTAAGATTGATGGACCTTCTGCAGGAGCAGCTATAACTGTGTGTATAATTAGTTCACTTTTAGACAAACCTTTAAGACAGGATATTGCTGTAACAGGAGAGATATCCCTAAGGGGTATTATAAAACCAGTAGGCGGCATATTTGAAAAAGTTTATGGTGCAAGAAGAAAAGGAATCAAGATGGTTATACTTCCAAAAGATAATGAAAAGGAAGTACCTATTGATCTTGTGGATATTGAAACAAAAGCTATATCCAATATAGAAGAACTAATGAAATTGGTATTCTAATTAGTATAAAGTTACTTTTAGTATAAAAATACAAATAACTATAATTAATGGCCCTGTTAAAATGACTTTTAGCAGGGCATAAAACATTATTTTAGGAGAGATAAAAATGGAGACACCTCTTAGAAGTTTACCTTATAACTTAGAAGCAGAGCAATCAGTAATTGGATCAATGCTTATAGATAAAACTGCCATATCAAGGGCGGTGGAGGTTTTAAAAAGCGATGATTTTTATAGAGATTCTCATAAAGTTATATTTAACGCTATTTTTGAGTTATATCAAAAGGATACACCTATTGATATGATTACTTTATTAGAACATTTACGTTCTGCTGAGAAGTTAGAAGCTTCAGGGGGAATTACTTATATTTCAGAAATAAGTAACTCAATACCCTCTACTGCTAATTTAAGTTCGTATATAAAAATTGTAGATGATAAATCTACTTTAAGAAAACTTATTAGGGCTTCTACCGAGATTATGGAAAATTGTTATAATAAGCAGGATGATGTAGAAGCAGTTATGGATCTTGCAGAGCAAAAAGTCTTTAATATAGCAGAGAGAAAGAATTCAAGTGACTTTGAAGCAATGAATACGGTACTTGAGAGGGGTTTCCTCGAAATAGAAAGAATTTTTAATAATAGAGGAGAAACAACTGGAGTATCTAGTGGTTTTCCAGAACTTGATGATATGACTTCTGGATTTCAAAAGGGAGATATGATCCTTATTGCTGCAAGGCCCTCTATGGGTAAAACTACCTTTGTGCTAAATCTAGCTCAGTATGCAGCTCTCCGGGGTGGAAAAAGTGTAGCTGTATTTTCTCTGGAAATGTCAAAGGAGCAACTTGCCTATAAATTACTTTGTGCAGAAGCAAATGTTGATATGACAAAGCTTAGAAATGGTAGTTTAGAAGATAGGGATTGGGAAAATATAGCGAAAGCCTCCGGTCCGCTAGCTGCTGCTAAAATATATATTGATGATACCGCTGGAACTTCTGTTATGGATATGCGTTCAAAATGTAGAAAATTAAAAATGGAGCATGGTATAGACATGATAGTTATAGACTATCTTCAACTTATGTCTGGTAGCAGTCCAGAAAATAGACAACAAGAAGTATCAGAGATATCAAGATCTA
>JAJXYA010000347.1 GCA_021780795.1 Bacillota bacterium
TTTAGCCTCAATTGCTTGATGCAAGCCGTCACTATATCTTCTGCCTTCCATAAGTCTTCCTGTAAACTCATCAACTATTATTACTTCTCCGTCTTTAACCATGTAATCTTTATCTTTTTTCATCATATAGTTGCCCTTCAAGGCTTGAGCTACGTGATGCTGAATTTCCATATTATCTGGATCTCCATAATTATCTAACTTGAAATATTTTTCTGCCTTTTCAATTCCAGCTTCGTTTAAAATTACAGAATTTGATTTTTCATCTACTGTATAATCATCCTTTTTTAAAGACTTAGCAAAATTATCTGCAACTCTATAAAACTCTGTAGATTTTTCACCTTCTCCAGAAATGATTAATGGTGTTCTAGCCTCGTCAATTAAAATGGAGTCAACTTCGTCAACGATAGAATAGTTTAGAGGTCTTTGAACCCTTTCCTCTTTATATATAACCATATTGTCTCTTAAATAATCAAAGCCAAATTCATTATTTGTTCCATATGTAATATCGCATCCATATGCTTCTTTTCTTTCGCTTTGAGTTAAACTATGAAGAATTACTCCAACAGATAAGCCTAAATACTTATATAATTGACCCATCCATTCCATATCTCTTCTAGCCAAATAATCATTTACTGTAACTACATGAACCCCTTTACCGGTTAAAGCATTTAAATAACAAGGTAATGTTGCAACTAAAGTTTTACCTTCTCCTGTTTTCATTTCTGAAATTCTTCCTTGATGAAGAACTACACCACCTATTAGCTGTTCTCTAAAATGCTTCATTCCAAGAACTCTGCTGGATGCTTCTCTAACCACTGCAAAAGCTTCTGGAAGAATATCATTTAAAGTTTCTCCAGCTTCTAGTCTAGACTTAAATTCAATTGTCTTTCCTTTAAGTTCATCTTCACTTAAAGCCTGCATCGATGCATCCATGCTTTCTATTTTATCAACAATCGGAACGATTCTTTTAACTTCCTTTTCACTATAAGATCCAAAAACACCTGAAAAAATTCCCATTATTATTTCCTCACTATTTCAAAATAAAATATATGATACTTATAAATTTTCTAAAGATATATTTATTTTTTCAAATTTATATTAATATCATACTAATAAATTATATCATTTAAATTGTGTGACAGCAACTTTTAAATTGTTAAAGTATACTAAAAAAGGCACTATCCTATAAAGAATAATGCCTAACTTTTATTTTAATTAGAATCTAGGTTCTATCAAACCGTAATTCCCATCTTTTCTTCTATATACTACATTAACATCGTTTGATTCTCCATTTTGAAAAACAAAGAAATTGTGACCTAAAAGTTCCATTTGTAAAACTGCTTCCTCCTCTGACATCGGCTTAATTGCAAACTTCTTTGTTCTAACTATCTTTGCTTCCTTCTTATCCTCTTCATCACCTTCAGGTACAAAATCAGGAATGGCATGAAACTTTAATGAGTCGCTATATTTTCTGCTATTTAATTTATTTTTATGTTTTCTAACTTGTCTTTCCATTTTATCTGCAACTAAATCAATTGCTGCATACATATCGGTATTTGATTCCTCACCTCTAAGTACAGCCCCACCGAAAGGTATAATTACTTCTATTTTTTGCATAAAGTTTGTTACGCTTAGTGTTGCATGAGCTTCTACATCGGGATTGAAAAATCTTTCAAGCTTTGATAGCTTCTTTTCAACTGCACTTCTTAATCCGCTTGTTACCTCTAGGTTTTTTCCTGTAATTGTTACTCTCATATTTCCAGCCCCTCTCTGATAAGGAATATTTAATTTTTATAATTAAGTTATAATTTGTTGATAGATATATTTTATTCCATCTTACGACAATATACAAATAGAAATAAGCTAATTGACAGAAAATTAAGTCAACTTTTGATTGATTTTCTCGATTTTTCTTTGATTTTTATGTGTTCATAAAAATTCCCAACATCCTATAATATAAATTTCATCTTATTTAGTTTAAACAAAAAAACAAAAATCATAAGTGAAATTTTAATCCACTAACTTTACTCCATAAGTATAGCTGTTATCCCTATTTTTTAATGATCTTATTATATATCCTTTTGAATTTATTATTTCATCTTCTACATAAAATTTAAAACCCAATTCCTTTTCTCTTGAAACACTTAATTTTGCATGTGATTTTATTTGAATTCCATTTTCCGAAATATCTTTTATTATGGCCTCTGCTTCTTTTAGATCATTTCCATCATTTATTTCAAGCTTTATTTTAAAGTTGTCTTTTAACTTATATCTTTCAAATTGTCTTCTATCATTTTTAAATTTATTATATTTTAAACACTCTTCATATTGTCCATGGCAAAAGCTATTTTTTCCAATAACATTATTTTCAAATAATTCGTTCAATCTTGTAATTGCTTCTACATTTTCCTCAGCCTTATTTATAAACTCAACACCATATATTAATAAACCTTCCTCAAAATTTTCTTTTCTAATTATGCTTCCATAAAACTTAAAGATATCGGAAGCAACCTTACATTGAAACTCTATCACTGCATTTATAGAGAGAGAAAAATCTAGGCTCGATATAAATTTTAGACCACCTATACCTATGTTATCTATGCAAATATGACTTGTCCCTGTTTTTACACTTTTCCCATTAACTTTAACTATTGAAATCTTAGTACATATAGGTTTTTCAAACTGAACTCTGTAATGTTTTCTCCTATTCTCCAATTTTAAAAGCACACCCTTGCTA
>JAJXYA010000179.1 GCA_021780795.1 Bacillota bacterium
TCTTTGTGGTAGAAAGCTTTTTTTTGTATAAAATTTATAAGGAGATGATAAAAATGCTTGAATTCAAAGATGTAACATTTAAATACCCAGAAGATGATTATACGATGATTGAAAACTTATCATTTTCTGTGAAAAAAGGTGAATTTATCTCAATTATAGGTACAAGTGGTTGTGGTAAAAGTACTATTTTTAGATTAATAAATGGGCTAGAAAAAATGCAGAGTGGTGAAATTTTTATAAATGAAGATTCTATTGAAAATATTAAAAATTACAGTGCCTATATGCCTCAAAAAGATTTACTTTTCCCGTGGAGGACAATAGGTAAGAATCTGTCTCTTCCAATGGAGGTACAGAAAATAAATAAAAGTGAAAGAGAAAATAGAGTACTTGAGATTCTTAAAGAAGTTGGACTTTCTGATTATAAGGATAAGTTTCCAAAAGATTTATCTGGAGGTATGAAGCAAAGAGTATCTTTTGCAAGAACGCTTTTAACAGGTTCTGAACTATTACTTTTAGATGAACCCTTTAGTGCATTAGATTCTCTTACAAGAATTTCAATGCAAGAATGGCTTTTAGAAGAATGGAAGCATTTTAATAAAACAATATTATTTATAACCCATGATGTTGAAGAGGCTATTTTTCTTTCAAAATCAATACTTATAATTCAGGATAGACCTATAACTCATATGGAAAAAATCGAGATTCATCTTGACTATCCAAGAAGCAGAAGTGATTTACAAAAACCTGAAATTGTAGAATTAAAAGAAAAGCTTATAAGTAGACTTAGACAGAAGGTGGAGATATGAAGAAGAACTTACCATCAATCATATTAATGATAGTGATACTAGGACTTTGGCAAATCATTGCTATGATAATAAATGCTCATTACATATTGCCATCGCCAACACAAATTTTGGTGAAATTATGGATTCTTCGCGAGCCTTTATTTACGGTACATTTGCCAGCAACAATGGGAGTAACAGGGCTTGGATTGATTATTTCTATTATATTTGGATTAGCTCTTGCTGTTTTAATGGATAGGAATGAGAAAATAGAAAATGCATTATATCCAATTATAATAGCATCTCAAACCATACCAACAACAGCTATCGCACCTCTTTTTGTGCTCTGGTTTGGATACAGTATATGGAGTAAGGTTTTGGTAACAATATTGATAACATTTTTCCCAATTACTATAACAGTTTATGATGGATTTAAATCTACAAAAAGAGAAATGGAAGAGCTTTTAATAACTTATGGTGCAAGTAAAAAGGACATTTTCATAAAACTTAAAATTCCGACAAGCTTGCCATATTTCTTTTCAGCAATAAAGATGGCAATACCACTTAGCATAATTGGTGCAGCAATAGCTGAATGGCTTGGAGCACAAAGTGGACTAGGTTATTTTAGTAAAAGAATGATGAGTCAATTAGATGGAGCAGGGGTATTTGCACCTATTGTGTTATTATCAGTTGTGGCTATGATCGTAGTTGCAATTGTAAATATACTTGAGAAAAAAATAATTAACTGGAGAAAGGAGATTTAATTATGAATAAAAGAATTTTAGCTTTAGCAATGTCATGTTTAATGACGTTTGCAATGGTAGGTTGTAATAAAACAGATAACAAATCAGAAACAAATACAAAGAAAAAACTTGAGGAGGTTAATATCGTCTTAGATTGGTATCCTAATGCAGTTCATGGATTTATTTATACAGCTATAGAAAAGGGATATTATGAACAAGAAGGATTAAAAGTAAATATTCAATTTCCTGCAAATACAAATGATGCAATTGCACTTACTGCAGCTGGAAAGGCTGATTTAGGTATTTACTATTTACAAGATACAGTAATGGCAAGGGGAAATGAAAATATTCCTATAAAGGCTGTAGGGACGATTGTTCAATCACCTTTAAGCGTAGTGGTTTCATTAAAAGATAAGAATATTAAAAGCCCAAAAGATTTAGTTGGTAAGAAAATAGGATATGGTGGAACAGCACTTTCTGAATCTATTATTTCTACAATGCTTGAAAATGTGGGTGAGAAGAAAGACTCAGCGCAAACAGTTGATGTTGGATTTGATCTTATGAGCTCAATGACAACTGGAAATGTAGATGCAACTATAGGATGTCTTGTAAATCATGAAGTTCCAGCTTTAGAAGAACAAGGATTTGATTTAAATTACTTCTCACCAACTGAATATGGAGTCCCTAACTACTATGAACTTGTATTTATAGCAGGTGAAGATAATCTAAATAAAAATTCTGATAAAATAAAAAGATTTTTAAAAGCATCTAAAAAAGGTTTTGAAGATATGAAAGCTAATCCAGATGAATCTCTTCAAATATTAATGAAAAATCAAAATGCAGAAAACTTCCCACTTTCTGAAAGTGTTGAAAAGAAGAGTTTTAATACTTTAATTCCTGTTATGGAAACAAAAGATGCACAATTTTTATCTCAAGATACAAAGGTATGGCAAGATAATATAGATTGGCTTGTGAAAAAAGGATTACTTAAGAAGTCATTTGATGCGTCAGAAATTGTTGAAAATTTAAATTAGGTATATGGCTCAAAATAGATTAGAATACTGATTTGTTATTTATTCAGTATCTTTTATTAAATATCAAGTGAAACCTGAAGGGAGTGTCGCAAAATGATTAAATTTTAATCAGGAGCGATGCTCCTTTTCGGTTTAGAACAAAAACTCTAAATATTTGAAATGCCACATATATTATT
>JAJXYA010000357.1 GCA_021780795.1 Bacillota bacterium
TATTGCAAAATTAATTTCTGCTTTCAAATGTATTATATATTTCAAACATTAAAAATAGATTATAAAACAATTAGATATTAATTAAATGTTAAAATAAGTACTAAGAATAAAGTTGTAGAAATAATGAATTTTTCTTGAAACTTATATTTTAGAGGATAATAGACTGCTGAGTAGAAATTTATAGTCTTTATTATTTGAACGTTAAAAAAGCATATATTACATAAAATGAATTTATGGTAATATATGCTTTCCTTTTTCTTATAAAAGTTTTGTGTAATATAGCATTTAATAATATGCTACATGTTGAAAATTATATTTATCATTTATGTTACGTTTGACATTTAAGATCTTGATTGCTGTAAACTGTTACAAATTTAATAGAGTACATATCACACATTAATAAATCGTTTGTAGAAGTTTCTTTGAGGACAATAAAACTAATTCCAACTTCTTGTAAAATTCCGGTTCTATCTTGAAAGAGATTGGTTCCAAGTAAAAAGCCTACTTTTATATATTTACCTATCTGTTGTTGTAACCAACCTTGATTATACAGTGGATTATTTTGAATTGGGGAACCAGGTGCTATTTGGAATTCTTGGTTTTCAGCAGGGGGTGGGGTCATAGGTTTTTGTCTCATATCATCAAGGTTATCAAAATTTGGAAGAGGCATCATTGGAACAGGTGGAAACATAGGAGCTGTATTCCACATTGGAATTTGATTAAAATTGTTAGGTGGTACTATAAACATAAAATATCCTCCTTAAAAAATATATTTAATATTGGTTTTTGTTAAGTCTCGAAATAGAGTGCTGTGGGATTGTAAAAGCAATGCTGAACTATTTCAACTTGAAATTGACCACTGCCATTGAAGGGGAATTGGTATGGGCAACCTGGTGCAAAGGGATTAAAGTACCATAATGAAGAACCAATTGTATATAATCTATGGCCAGATAAAGCCCAATCAGCAATATCATAATGTATCTGATCTGGTGGATTTGACCAAATGGTTTGTGGATTAGCCACACCACCAAGTACAGAAGATACACAATCAAATTGTCCCTTCTGAAATATAACTTTTCTTAGATCACCTTGACCTGTTCTAAGATATTCACCATCGGCTACATTAACTCTGTTCATAATTACAGAGGCAACACCTTTCATTCCGTTTTCGCCTTCGCCACCAGCTTCGCATTTTATTACTCTAGCCAATAACTCTCTAGTACTGTAAGCCACCACTTGTCATCTCCTCAATTTACTTTACAGTATTATTATATTCATGACGTAAGTAATGGTACTTAAAAGTTAAAAGAAATATGCTTTTTTTTTATTTACAAGTAGATTATAAATTCATCTACATTTATATATATATTGTTAATGCATAAGATATGACTATAAAATGTTTAAATACCCCCTTAAAGTTTGATAGTTATACGTATATTAGTAGACGGATAAGATACGAAAGACAAATATAAGAGGTGAATTATGCTGGATATTGGACATATGTTAGACAAAAAATATGAAGTAATTAGAATGCTAGGAAGGGGTGGTATGGGTAAAGTTTACTTATGTAAAAACACAAGGCTTGGGAATTTTTGGGCTATAAAAGAAGTATTGCAAGATACAGAAAACATAGATGTTTTAACAGAAGCCATCATTTTAAAAAACTTAAAACATCCAGGCATTCGTAGAATAGTTGATATATTTTTTGAAAATAAAAAGCTTTATATGGTTCAAGACTATGTAGAGGGTCAAACACTAAAGGAATATGTTAAGGTAAATGGTAGGCTGAAAGCAGAAAAAATTTGCCAAATTACATCTGATTTATGCGATATTATAGGTTATTTACACAGTTTAAATCCAGCCATCATATATAGAGATATAAAACCATCTAATATAATGATAACCCCTGATGGAAAAGTTATTTTAATTGATTTTGGTATTTCAAAGGTTTACGAGGCTGATATATCGCATGATACAGTGTGTACAGGCTCTAATGGATACGCTGCTCCGGAGCAATACGGACTTGGGAAATGCTGCACTCAAACAGATATATATGGAATTGGAATGATAATATATTTTATGATTAAAGGGAAGGCCCCTTTCACAGGGGTAGAGCCTCTTTTCGATGAAAATTATGACAGCAACAATGATGAAAATTTTAAAAAAATAATACAGCAGTGTGTAAAGATTGACATTAAGGATAGATATAGCTCAGTTGAAGCTTTAAAAGACGATATTTTAAAAGTAATAAAAAAGGAAAAGTGTGAAAAAACAGTAATTTTGAATGAAGCTAGGCTTAGTACAAATAGAGTTAAAAAGACAAAATATAATAAAAGTAAGGTTAAGAAAAACACTAAAGGGATTTTGTGCTTTATAGTTGTAATTTTAGCAAGTGTCCACATTTCGTATGGGAATAAAAAAGAAAGCAAAGATATAAATATTTCAGAACGACCAGAAATAATGAGTCCAATAGTGGAATTACCAAGAGTAGAGCAAGACGCTTTTAAGGAAACTATTATAGTCCCAATGGAGGAAGCTTCTATGGGAATAATTCCAGATAGCACTATTAATGAAAAAAAGTAAATTTTACGTACACTTTTTTTTAAGTTTTCATATTATAGTAGTATGAATAAAAATATGGAGGAAAGTGTATGGAAAGGGCAACAACTTTGATAAATTTTGTGCAAAGGTCTTTGCCAATGGGTGCGGTGCTTGTGAATGCACAAAATCCT
>JAJXYA010000157.1 GCA_021780795.1 Bacillota bacterium
TCTATAGTTCGATTATCAATCTCATGATCTAAATTATTGTCAAGCATATATTTATTGTATTCTGTTATAGACATGCCTTTTTCTACTGCTAACTTCCTTTGCAATTCGCCTACACTAAAATAAGTATAATTTAAAGCTTCACTTATAGCCTTAGCAACAGTGCTCTTGCCTGAATATAAGCCTCCTGTTATAGTTATTTTCAATTTAAAATCATCTCCTATATTTAAATTTCAAAGGGTGAATAATTCATTAAATTATAATATCAATTATACTTCAAAAATATATTAATTTCTCAATGTTTTTAGGCACTGCCACCCTGTCACAACTAGCATACCTTCTTCATATTATACATAATAGTGATTTTATAATTAGGGCCATAAAAATTAATAATTGTTACCTGCCCTAGCTCACTATAAAGAGGCTAGAAATTAATAGTTATTAGTCGCTACAAAGCACTAAAAGGGGGTTTAAAATGTACGAATATCCATATATGATGTATGACATGAATTTATTAGAGAAGTCCTTAGAAGGTATTAAAGCTGCTGTTCAAGGTGAAAAAGAAGATGAATTATTCTATGACTACTTAATAAGCATTGCTCCTACAGAAGATGAAAAGAAAATCATTGCTTCTATAAGAGATGATGAGCGTGGACATAATAAAATGTTTAGACAAATATATAGAAACATCACTGGTAAAGATATACCAGCTGGCAGCGAGGAGGAGTTTGTTAAGCCCATTTCTTACCTTGATGGTATTAAACAGGCTTTATTTGGAGAACTAGGTGCTGTAGAAAGATATAGAGAAATCAGAAGAGGTCTTCCATCTATAATGTATAGAGACATGCTTTTCAACATTATAACTGACGAAATAAAGCATAGTGCAAAATATAATTACTTATATACCTTAAACAGCAATAACATGCAAAGAGATTTTCACAGGATTATGTCATATACTATAGATACAAGTAAATTTAGTCCTGAAGATTAGGTAATTACACATTTACACACTTTGCTTTTCTCTCTGTCCTAGTGTAAGGATAATTACTGAGAATAAAATTAATATACATCCCATTACAATGGTAAAGGACAGTTGCTCCTTCAAAACTAAAACTCCAAGTATAATACTTACTATAGGCTCTAAAGTGCTTAGTATTGCAGCACTAGACGGGCCTATAATTTTTATGCCCTTTAAAAACATTGTAAGGGCTAAAACTGTAGATACTAGAGCAATACCAGTAGAAGCTAAATAACTATAAGCTTTTATATTAAAATCTAATTGTCCATTGATCATACCCATTATGAAAAGGGACAATGCAGCAATAGCTGCCAAATAAAAAGTTAGCACATAAGTATCAATTTTATTAACTTCACTATGTGAAACTCCAACAATGTAATAGGCATAAAAGCAACCTGAAGTAATAGCTAGGGCTACTCCTTTAAAATTCAATGTGGCGTTACCACCGCCCACTAAAAGATATATTCCCAGCACTGATAAAGCTAAGGCTATGATTTTACTCCAATATAATTTTTCTTTGTACAAAATTACTGCAAAAACTGTTACTACCACGGGGTAAATAAAATGCATAGTAGTAGCTAATCCAACAGATATATAATTATAGGATAAGAATAAGGTATAAGTTGTTGCTGTATATCCTATAATCCCTAAAAAAATAATGTGCATTAGTTGTGCCTTATTTATCTTAAAATCTTTTTTTGTAATAATTATGTAAGGTAATGTAACTAAAGCAGCTAAAAAGAACCTAAGAAATAACACTGTTAATGCATTTGCACCGCCACTATAAGCTATCTTAGCTAAGATTGGCATAACTCCAAAAGCTGCTGAGGATACTACAGTATATACTACTCCATTTATCTTTTTCATCGCTTCACGTCCTTTTCATATAGGTGTACTTGCCTGTCCGTCTATTTATTTTCCCATACCATTTTATCATAATTTAAACAAAAATATAACATTCTAGAGATATTAAGCAAACTAAAAAATAAAACTATCAAAATACTAAAAAATATTTTGATAGTTTTCTATTTTTTTTAAGATGATTTACATTCCAAAAGCCTGTCTTAACTCTCCAATACTATCTCCACCAACACTAGAAAAAATTGCACCCTTAACTCTATTCCTGCTTTCAGAATCCAAAGTTCCATAAATAGCCTTAACAGAAGCTTGGTCTGAGGAAGAATCATATGAAGGATTCGCTACCATTTTACTCACAGTTGAAAGCATTATTGAAATAATCTGCTGCTCCTTGGAAGTCTGTACCTCTGAATATGCGCCACTTAGCTCATCCTGTACTTTAGCTAATGCTGTGCGCTTAATTTCAGTTTGTTCCTGAGACTTTTTTTCCTTTTCTGCTGTAACTTGCTGTGCCTTTTCAACCTCGGATTTTATTTTTTCTAATTCTTTCTTTTTCTCACTATCTCCGGTTTTATTGATAGCTTTATCAATCTTATCAATAGTATCACTTATGACTTTTTTCTTTTCTTCTATAGATTTGCCTTTAACACTCTCTATAGTGTTTTGGATTTCTTTTATTTTTTCTTTTTCAGCCTTATTCATAAGCATAGTGGCACTTTGTATTTTTTGTTCCACTGTATCCAATTGTTTATCTATCTCTTGTACACTCTTCTTATCAATATTTTCAAATAACATTTTAATATCTAGCTTCTCTGCAGTGCCAACTATTTTATTATCAATGAGTTTT
>JAJXYA010000305.1 GCA_021780795.1 Bacillota bacterium
AGCCATTGATAATAGCGGTAAAATCATTATTGAACCTCAATTTAATGATGCAATAAGGTTTAGTGAAGGTTTAGGAAGTGTCTATATTGGTGGAAACTATGGATATATTAATAATGTAGGTAAAATCATTATTAAACCTCAATTTGGAGAGGTAAAAAGTTTCAGCGACGGTCTAGCAATAGTTAAAATTAATGGTAAATGGGGAGTTATTATCAATCCTCTTACTAAATAAATAGTATTCATCAAAAGCACCTATCTAAAATTTGATAGGTGCTTTTTTATAAAAGACTAATTAAATTCAAAAGTACTTTGATCAATCCATTTCCACTCAGGTTTAAGTACCTTTATATCTTCTACAAGTTTGTATAGAGACAAGTCCTTTTGTTTTGATTCAAGCATTATGTCTAGGTCTTTTCCCAGGGGAATACACTTTTCAATAAACTGAGTAAATGCTTCTGCGTTTATAAAATCAGCATGTTTTCTATCCTTTTCTCCCTGGCGGGGACTTGAAAAATGAAGCTTTGGAGGAAGCTTTTCATTTTTCCAGGTATCAAATATTTCTTTAAGCATTGGCTCTAATTCTTCACCACCATCATTGCAAAGATGATGATGTACATCGAGTACCATAGGTGCCTTTAATTCTTTACAGATTGATAAAACTTCTTTAACAGTAAAGGTTTTATCATCATTTTCCAGTATAAGTTTTTCAGTGATTTCTCTTGGATAGCTTTTAAAGTTAGTGATAAAACGTTCTATAGCAGTATCCTTTCCACCTTGACTACTGCCAATATGAATTACCATTTTCCCTAGAGGATAATTAATATCCTCAAAAAGGTTCACGTGATGCCACAGATTTCTTTCTGTATTTTTAACCACATCTTCACTTAAACTATTGATGACATTAAATTGATCTGGATGAGTATCTACTCTTAAATTGTGTTTGTTTATATAGTTACCCACCCATTCAAAATCCTTCTTTAAGATTCTTCTATAGTCCCAATTAGTAACATCCGGGTGAGTAGCAAGGGGAATAAGTGCTGAAGTTATTCTATAAAAGTGAATTTCATTTTCTACTGCATATTCTAAAATTTTATGTAAGTCACTTAAATTTGAAGAAGATACCAGTTTTAGCTTATCAAGCTTCTTTTGGTCCGTTGATTGCTTAATATATGTAGCATAAGTTACTGTACTTGAGGAAGTTACTTTCGGAAGGTTTAGAGCTATAGCTACGAAACCCAATCTTATACGCATAATAACACATCCTTTTATAGAATACTTTAAGAAGCTTCAGGTTGCCATTTTATTAACAACATTTTGGAAACTTCAAGTCTGCCATCTTCTATAAGTGGCAGTTGCTCAGTCTAGGGAGTTTGCTTTGGTGGCAGGATAACAATTGATAATTGTTATCTACTCCAGAGGCCTACAAAGTGGTAAATTTGCTTCCAAAGTTGTTAATATTGCAGCATCGCAGATGATGATTTAACACCGTTAAGCAAAAATAGTATATGTAAAATATAATATAAACATACTTTACCACTGGAGTCATAGCCCATGAAAAATTAACAAGTTATTTATGGAGAATAAAGAAAAGACCAATGAAGATATTTGAAATATATAGAATGATATTTGCAGTTATAGTATTAGCAGCAGGTTTTTTAGGGATATTTCACTAATTAGAAATCTATATTTACGAATATCTGTAGTTTGATATAATATGTATTAAGCATAGATGAGTGGAAGTTACAGGTAGGTTATAAATAGCTTAAGAATTTTAGACAATGAAAGGGGATAAATTATGAAGTTAATTGCACTGGGAAGTGGTGGATGGATTCCATCAGACAGTAGACATACTGCAAGTTACCTAGTTGATACTGGAGAAAGCTTAATAATCCTTGATACTGGTAGTGGCTTAAGTCGATTATCAAATCACCTAGATATTCTAAACAAATATGAAGAAATAAATATAATCTATAGTCATTACCATTTAGACCATATAGTTGGACTTAGCTATATAGGTAACTGGAGCAAAGAAAAAAGGCTTAATATTTATGGCCCTGGTAAAGCCCTAGGTTTTACTGGATGCCAGGATGTTATATCAAAGCTCATAACGCCACCGTTCTTCCCCATTACTATAGATAAGTTTGCAAAAGAAGTAAGCATGAAGGATTATGATTTAGGGGGCTTTAAAATAGGTACTATCCCCATAAAAATAACTGCTCAAGTACATTCTGGTAACTCCTTTGGAATATCAATTGGAGATTATATTCAGTATAATACGGATACTATTATTCTAGAGGATACATTTAAAGAAGCTCAGGGTACAAAGCTACTACTTCACGAATGTTGGAGTATAGCAAACGAAGGTAGTAAGGACCACAGTTCCTTTGAGGAAATTAACAATATGTTGAGTAAGTATAAGATCCAAAAGCTTGGACTTATCCACATAAATCCAAATTGGAAGGTGGATAAGTTTGAAGAATTACGCTCTTCCTGTGAGCAAAATCCAAATATAGTAGTTGTAGAAGATGAAATGGTATTTGAGCTATAACTTAAATTTCTTGAAGCATTTTAGAGACCTAACATAGGTGCCATGGGAAGTATCATTACTAGGCTACTAGGTATATACAAAAAACTCTGTATTTAGGTTACATACAGAGTTTTTTGATGTTATTAAGATATGCTATAATACTATAAAAAGAGATGTAAATTAGAAACA
>JAJXYA010000360.1 GCA_021780795.1 Bacillota bacterium
GTTATGAAAAATTATTAAAAGCTAGTAGTGCAACTGTTAATGTTGTTCAATGTGCTGGTTCTATGACATATTTAGCGAAGAGAATGGAAAAGGAATTTGGAATTCCCTTCGTTAAAATAAGTTTTGTTGGAGTTGAAGATAGTAGAAATTCATTACTTAAAATTGCAAGTTTATTTGGAGATGAAGAGACTTTAGCAAAGGCTAAGACTTTTGTAAAAGAAGAAGAAGAAAAAATAATGCCTATATTAAATGAATACAAAAAAAACCTTAAAGGTAAAAAAGCAGCTATATATGTAGGTGGAGGGTTTAAAGCAATTTCTTTAATTAAACAATTTAATGAATTTGGAATAGATACAGTAATGGTTGGAACACAAACTGGGAAAGCAGAAGATTATGAAGTAATAAATAGTTTGGTTAATGATGGAACAGTTATTTTAGATGATGCAAATCCTTATGAATTAGAAAAGTTTATGTTAGAGCAAGATGTAGATATTTTAGTAGGCGGAGTAAAAGAAAGACCACTTGCTTATAAACTAGGAGTTGCTTTTTGTGATCATAATCATGAAAGAAAACATCCTCTTGGTGGATTTGTTGGAGCAGTTAATTTTGCAAAGGAAATAAATCTTTCAATAAATAGTCCTGTATGGAAATATGTAAGGGAGAGTGAAGAAAATGAAGAATAGTTATGTAAATCTGACTGTTAACCCATGCAAAATGTGTATGCCTATGGGAGTTTGCAATGCTTTATATGGAATCAAAGGTTGCATGACAATTTTGCATGGATCACAAGGTTGCAGTACATATATAAGGCGACATATGGCAACTCATTATAATGAGCCAATAGACATAGCATCTTCTTCGCTTACTGAAGAAGGAACTGTTTATGGTGGAGAAAACAATTTAATTAAAGGAATTGAAAATTTAATCAAATTATATAATCCAGAAGTTATTGGTATTGCAACAACTTGTCTTGCTGAGACAATTGGAGAAGATGTAGATAGACTTTCAAAAATATTTTATGAAAAACATCCAGAAACTAAAGTTAAATTAATACCAATAAAATCTCCAGGTTATGGTGGAACGCAATATGGAGGATATTTTACAGCACTTAGAGCAGTAGCAGAAAATGTGGAAATGGATTCAAACAAAAATGAAAAAATAAATATTGTAACTGGTCCAATAAGTAGTGCTGATACAAGAGAACTTAAAGAAATATTAGATGATTTTAGAATTGATTATATTTTGCTTCCAGACATTTCTGAAAGCTTGGATGGGGGGCACAGTAAAAATTATAATAGATTGCCTTCGAGTGGAACTACTATAGAAGAAGTAAAATATATGGGTGGTGCAAAAGCTACAATTGAACTTTCTACATTTATTAAAGAAGAATATTCTGTTGGAAGCTATTTAGAAGAAGCTTATAACATTAAAAATTATAGAATTAATATACCAAGAGGACTTAGAGATACTGATAAATTTTTAAAAGTATTATCACAAATATCAGGAAATCCTATTCCTGAAAAATACAAAAAACAAAGAGGAAGATATTTAGATGCTATGATTGATTCTCATAAATATAATGCAGAAGCTAGAATAGCAATCTTTGGAGAACCGGATTTTGTATATTCAGTAGCAAGACTTGCTATAGAAAATGGAGTAGTACCAGTACTTATTGCAAGTGGAGATTCATGCAAAAAACTTGAACCAAGTTTAAGAGAAGAAGTTGATGAACTTGCTAAACAAATGTTTACAGGAGAATGCATAATTACAGATGATGCAGATTTTAAAGAAATAGAAAAATATGTTTTAGATTTAAAGGTAAATGTAATGCTTGGAAGCTCTGATGGTAGAAGAATAGAAGAAAAACATAAAATACCATTAATTAGAATGGCATTTCCAATTCATGATAGGATTGGTGGACAAAGAATTTTATCTATTGGATATGAAGGTTCTTTAAATCTAAGTGATCAGATTACAAATGTAATGCTTGCAAAAACAGAATCTACCTTTAGAGAAAATTTATATAATGAATATTATAAGGAGGAGAGCGTAATGAATGAAATCACAATTAAAGAAAAGATGATTGAGGAAAGCAATATAGAAATAAAAACGAGCATTAGGGAAGAAGTTGATGAAAAAACAAAAACTCATCCATGTTTTAGTTGTGATTCTGCTCATAAATATGCAAGAATGCATCTTCCTATAGCTCCAAAATGTAATGTTAGTTGTAATTATTGCTTGCGAAAATTTGATTGCGTTAATGAAAGTAGACCTGGAGTTACAACAGATGTATTATCTGCAGAAGAAGCATTTGCAAAATACAAACTTGTAAAATCTAAAATGGAAAACTTAAAAGTTGTAGGTATTGCAGGACCTGGAGATGCACTTGCTAATTTTGATCAAGTAAGAAAAACGCTAAAGCTTATAAAAGAATATGATAATGAAGTTACATTTTGTTTATCAACAAATGGTTTAATGCTTCCGTTTTATGCACAAGAGTTAATTGATTTAGGAGTAACTCATGTTACTGTAACAATGAATGCAATAGATCCTAAAATAACAGCAAAAGTGTATAAATTCATAGATTATTTAGGGGTAACTTATACTGGGGAAGAGGGAACTCAAATTCTATTAAATAATCAATTATCAGGAATTAAGTATTTAACTGATAGAGGAATTATGGTTAAGGTTAATATTGTAATGCTTAAGG
>JAJXYA010000297.1 GCA_021780795.1 Bacillota bacterium
GGTAGGTGGATCAACATGGAACTCTTTTATAAGTACCCAAGGTGCAAAGGTTAAAAAAATCTGCTTTCTTGCACCATTAACTACACTAAGGCAATAATATAGAGTATACTTTTTCTTGAAAACAAACTTTACCTTTTTTGTCTTAGGCTTTTTAGATTTCATTAGCCCAAGAAAAAATGCTGCAAAAATATAAAAAATTGAGGCTAACACAAAAGCTATATGATAGGTAAGGTTAAAGTATTTAAATCCAAACCATACAATTGCATAGCCCATAATAGTAGCAAGCAGATTATATGCACTATATCTTCCTAGTCTTGCACCATAATTCTCCTTTTGAGAAAGATTCATGCCTATTCCAGCAGACAAAGGCATAAAAATATGTGTACCAAGGCTGAGTAGCATCATCCATATAAGCATAGTTGCAAAAGTTGGAGAAAATAAGCCAAGTCCTAGCATTCCTAATGAGGCAAAGAACATGCCAACTATTGCTATTTTTACATCACCAAGAAATGAGAGTATTCCTAAAACTATAACTATTAGAACTCCTGGTAACTCTCGAGGAAACTCTACAATACCTCTAGCAGAAGCAGTTAATTTATATGTATCGCTTAAAAAGTTATTAAACACTGTTGAGTTTATTCCACTTGCTATTCCAGTAAATAGGCCAACAATTAGAAATAATTTGAAATCCCTATCGTTATTGAAGCTGCTCCATAAGTTTGAAAACTTTTCTTTCATCTTGTGTTTTTTTACTACATTATCATTCGTAAGTTTTTTTTCATTCTCCATAAATCTTATATCCCCCTTTTTTCTAACTCAACTAAGTATATTATAAAAAATAATAGAATTCAATTAAGAATAATAGAATTCTATTACTCATTCATTAAGTTAGTACCTTATGGATATTTCTCCACTTAGAATTGCATCTTTAGATTGACTCCAAGTAGCTTCAATTAATAAATTTGCCTTAAAGCCTGTTTTGTAATTAAATGAAATCTCTTTGTCATGTACTACATGATGATTCTCATAAACTACTAAATTTCTATTGACTTTATCTCTAATTATAATTGTCCAGACACCAATTTGAGGTTGAAAAATTTTAGCTTTAATAATTAGGCTTGACCAAAAGGTGTTGCTAACCCCAGTTTCATAAAATCCTTTTCCATCATGAATATTTATATTAAAATTTTGTTGAAAACTGCCACCATTACTTGTTACAGCTTCTTCGCCGCATACTATATCATCACTTTCTACATTATTCATTAACTTTTTCATAGATTTTCTCCTTCTTTATTATTTTTATATAAAGTAAAAATCATAATTGAATATGTGAATTTTTCGAGAGAAATTCATTTTAGTTATATTATACGTAAGTATATAAAAAATGCTATTATCATAATAATGAAATTAGAAATTTAGTATTATAAATATGTTTAATTTTATTATTATATGCATAACCCCTTGGAATACCATACTTTCAGCAAGATTATAATTGAAACACAAATAAAATTAACCAATATATATCTGAAATTCAGATTTATATTGGTTAATTTTTTATTACATTTAATTAAAATTATTGGTTTTAATCGATTAAAAATTCATATGCATCTTCACCATGTAGTGCGCTATCGAGACCTTGAATTTCTTCTTCTTCGCTAACCCTTACTGGATGGAACATATCTAATACCTTTAATATACCAAAGGTAACAACAAAAGCATATACCCCAGTTAATACTACAGCAAATAATTGAATTAGGAATTGATGAGTGTCTCCAAACATTAAACCGTTTATTCCATTAACCTGAGACTCTGCAAACACACCAACTAAAATGGAACCAAGAATACCACCTACACCATGAACGCCCCAAACATCAAGAGCATCATCCCATTCCATTTTAATTCTAAGCTGTACTGATAAATAGCATACTATAGAAGCTGATACTCCTATAATAAATGCAGCCCAGGGTCTTACATAACCTGCAGCTGGAGTTATAGTAGCAAGTCCTGCAACTGCTCCAGTAAGAGCACCTACTAAAGTTGGTTTCTTTTCAAATTTCCATGATATTAGAAGCCAAGTTACCATAGCTACGGAACCAGCTATATCAGTGTTTATGAAGGCTGTAGCTGCAATACCATTTGCTGCAAGAGCACTCCCACCATTAAAGCCAAACCATCCAAACCATAGAAGGGCTGTACCTAAAGCAACAAAACCAATATTATGTGGAGCCGTATTTTCTTTAGGTAAAATCTTTCTCTTTCCTACAAAGAAAACTGAAGCTAGAGCTGCCATTCCTGCACTAACGTGAACAACAATACCACCAGCAAAGTCAACTACGCCTAGTTTTTGAAGGAAACCACCTCCCCAAATCCAATGACATAGTGGAATATATATTAATATACTCCAAAATACAAGAAATTTCAAATAACTTTTAAAGTTTATCCTATCTGCAAATGCACCTGTAATTAGAGCAGGGGTTATTATTGCAAACATCTGTTGATAAGTAAAATATGTTAAAAATGGTATAGTAGGTCCATAGGCTGGATTTGGAGTAATTCCAACACCTTGTAACCCAAAATATTTAAGAGTACCTATCATACCGTGAATATCTGGACCAAAGGCTAAACTAAACCCTCCCAAAACCCATATAGCAGTAACCACACCCATGGAAATAAAGCTTTGCATCATGATTGTAAGAACGTTCTTTT
>JAJXYA010000395.1 GCA_021780795.1 Bacillota bacterium
TTTAGTATTTTTACTTTTTATAACTTTGCCATTATGGAAGAAGTTTGAGAAAAGTGATGAAGAAGCTTCTATTGATGAAGAACAAAATACTGAGAAAATAAGCCCTTTAAAAATTCCGGGTGTGAAATTAGCATTAGTTTCTTTTGTATGCTATTGTGCAGCAGAAGCTACAGCAGGTTTATGGGGAAGCAGTTATTTGGTGAATAAGGGGTTATCTCCAGATGATGCTGCAATAGGGATTTCTCTATTTTATGGAGGCATTACCTTAGGACGATTCCTATCTGGTTTTCTTACAATGAAACTTAATAATTGCATGCTAATTAGATTAGGACAAGTTATTTGTATTATAGGAGCAGTTTGTTTGTTATTACCTTTACCAACTTATTTTTCATTAGTTGGCTTAATTCTTGTAGGCCTTGGTTGTGCACCAATTTACCCTTGTATGCTTCATGAAACACCAAACCGCTTTGGCACATCTGCATCACAATCCATCATGGGATTGCAAATGGCATTTGCATATATGGGAAGTACATTTATGCCACCTATTTTAGGTTTTATTGCTTCTAAAACAAGCATTACGATTTTTCCTTACTTCTTATTGTGTTATATGTTAATTATGTTAATTGGTTCTGAGAAGATTAATGTATTTATAAAGAGGAATGATTGATAAGTTATTTTAAAAACTCATAAAATAAAAAAGACATGGTACTTTAGGGTAAAGGAAATGGCTAATGAGGGTAATTGATTTATTTGCCCAAACGAATTATGATATAGAAAATGCAAAGAGGCATGAGGAATTTCTTCATGTCTTTTTTGAATTAAATAATTTAGGAAGTGAGTCTTATGAACAAAATGAGAGGTGAATTAATTTTATTGCTGGCTGCTATGCTTTGGGGAACCTGTTTTGTATTCCAGAAGATGGGTATGGACTATATTGGACCATATACATTAGGAGCGTTCCGTTTTCTACTTGGGGCATTTGCACTGATTCCAGTTATAGTTCTGTTTACCAAGATGGAGCATAAGAAACATCCAAAAACGACGGAAATGGATGGTGGCTTTCTGGACAAACAACTTTACATAGGAGGCATATTATGCGGTACTGCTTTATTTGCTGCTGCTTCGCTTCAGCAGATTGGTCTTCAATATACAACAGCTGGAAAAGCAGGATTTTTAACTTCTCTGGAGATTGCATTGGTTGCTGCCATAATGATACTTATAAACAGAAAAGTACAAATTAATACACTACTTGGTGTACTTTTAGCAATCATTGGAATGTATCTGCTTTGTATGACGGAAGGGTTTTATTTGGAAATAGGTGATGCCTATGAACTAGCAGGCGTTGTTTTCTGGGCTATGCAGATACTTATCATAGATAAGTATGCGAAAAAAGTAGACGTAATTAAACTTTCTTTTGTCCAGTTTATGATGACAGGTATTTTGTCGTGTATTTTTATGTTTCTTTTCGAAAATCCTCAGTTGGGTGATATCAATAACGGTATAATTCCCATTCTGTATACCGCCATAATTGAAGTTGCGGTGGCCTATACCTTACAGATAATTGGTCAGAAATATACACCTCCGGCTATCGCAGCGGTTATCTTGAGCTTGGAATCTGTTTTTTCAGTAATTAGTGGAGCAGCTATACTAGGTGAAAGTATGTCGTTCAGAGAAATCATAGGATGTGTATTTATGCTGGTAGCGATAGTGATTGCGCAAATACCAGATCGCAATGCAACATTAGAAAATTAATAATATAATATTGGATTACTGTTTTTATTATGAGCATGATGGACAAAAACATATTTCTTGCTAATATAAGAATTTAAAATGCCTAAGACCTTAGCTTTACTAATATCTCAGGCATTTTTTACCATTTTAATAATCTATCTATTTCGTTTTCCTGATCACTATCTATAGTTACACTTTCTTTGTTATCTATAGCTATTTCATCAGTTGTATTATCAGTAACAAATCTTGTAGGTGGAGTAATCATGGTTCCCCTCATTTTTTCAGCTATTAATACTGTTATATATGCTGAAAAATCTAAACCGAGAGATTTTGCTTCTTGGGACGCAAAGTCTTTGATGTGGGATGCTAAAGTAATTGTAGTTTTTATTTTTTTACACATTCTTGCTCTTACCTATTATGTCATATATTTTAACATTAATCATTTGAGCATCATCTAGCACCCTATATTCACTTAGATAATTTTTAAGCAATAAAGCTCCTCCACCTATAAAAATGAATCTCGAGTATTTTGCCTGCTCTGGAAACGCCTGTTTTATAGCGTTTACTATCTCTTTTGCCCTAAGACTTAAGACATTATCTATGTCTTCTTTTACATCCACTTCCCTGCCTTCTACGAATATAGTTTTATCTGCAATTATCTGCTCTGCCTTCATGCGATTAGAGTAGTTCACTCCATACTTAGATAATTCTTGAAGGAGAATATCGTAAGTGTAATTTACTCCCAATGGATATGTCCTTCCATCTTTAAATTGCCCATTACTCATGTATGCTATATCTAATGTACCACCACCTATATCTACTACTAAGGTATCTTTTTCCACCAACGATTTGTCATATAGAAACAACCCTGCTGATTGTGGAAATACAATTACTTTAGTAATTGTAAAAGTCTTGGTTTCTCCATTAAGTTTCATGAATACTCGTCTGTTTTCAAGTGCCCTTATTAAAGCACTC
>JAJXYA010000062.1 GCA_021780795.1 Bacillota bacterium
AACGATTTCAGAAGAGGGTCTAAGCGTTCACATAAGTGTAATTTTCCTTTCAGTATGCAAACGCCACGTATAGAAGTATGGAAATTTCCTTGTGAAATGTCGTTAAAAGCTTTGAATACAGAAATATTTTTGCAATTTTTGATAGAAAGAGCATTTGAATATTGCAATATTTGTAATGCTAGAAGTGTAAAGATTGGTGTTCGTGAAAGTGAAACACATCTTATTCCATACATTAACAAATTGGGATTTATGCATATTTATAATGCTGTGGTCATGGGAAATAGAAAAGTTGAAAAGATGGTTTTACAAGTAAACAATGAGATGGAACTTATACCTCTTTCAATTTTAAATTCACAAGATTATATGAATATTCAGAATGAAGCTTTTAAAAATAGCCCTAATGGGGGAACAATAGACGAGGTTGAAGTAAAGGATTATATAGTTAAATATGCTAATAATGAAGATTTAATTGGGATAGGTATTTTTGAAAAAAAACCATGTGGGATATATGAACTTTCTATAGATGAAAATACAGGATGGATTGATATCCTAGCCATTGCTCCTAGATATCAAAATAAAGGACTCGGAAAAGCATTACTAGCAAAATGCATTAAAAAACTATACGAGAAAAATATAGATGAAATCAAACTTTTAGTAATTACATCTAATGACATTGCAGTAAAGATGTATAAAGAGAGTGGATTTGAAGAGGAAAAAGTATTTTCTTATTGGTTTGAGAAAAATATTTAGAACAATAAATATACAATAAATATGCAATGAGTATACAAAAAATATAATAATTTTGTAAATTTACCAATGATTTTTAAAGGAATTTAATGGTTTAAAGTTATCCATAAAAAACTATAATTTTCTGAAAAAGGGGTTGCATTTCAAATTTTTACAGATTATAATTAGGGCAGAAATGAAAAAATAAAATAAAATTTAATAATTTCACATAAATAGAGGCGCAGATAAAGAGGTAGTTTTTGAATGCCAAGGATAGGAACATCCAATATCAAAAATGAAGCATTTGTTTGCCGAAAGAGTATTTTGGTTCTTCAATTTATTCTTGGGGATAGAGAGTAGTATTTCTATCACTGCCATAAAGGTTTTTATGGAGAGCTATTTATGTAATGAGAAGAAAGTTTTTCATTGCATTAATAGTTTGAGTACTTCTGTTGACTAAGGCACTGAAAATTCGGTGCCTTTTTTTGTTCCTAAAATAAAATCAATGTAAGTATTTCAAACCGGACAACTACAATAAAAGAGGAGGAAGGTAAAATGAAATCTTTAATCAGATTAAGAATGAGTGCCCATGATGCACATTATGGTGGGAATTTAGTGGATGGAGCAAGAATGCTTCAATTATTTGGGGATGTAGCTACAGAACTTTTAATTTTAAATGATGGTGATGAAGGACTATTCAAAGCATATGATGCTGTAGAATTCTTAGCGCCAGTTTATGCAGGAGATTATATAGAAGCTGTTGGGGAAATAGTGAATGTAGGAAATTCATCAAGAAAAATGATTTTTGAAGCAAGGAAGGTTATAGTGCCAAGGCCAGATATAAATGATTCAGCTTGTGATGTATTAGAAGAACCAATAGTGGTTTGTAAGGCAAGTGGAACTTGTGTAGTACCAAAGAATAAGCAAAGAAAATAGATCACAGCGGGGGTGGAAATGTAAACTTTTTCATCAGATGATTTATAATTTAAGGAGGACACCACATGGAAAAATTAATAATTACTGCAGCTATATGCGGAGCAGAAGTTACAAAAGAACATAATCCGAATGTGCCTTATACTGTCGAGGAAATAGCAATAGAAGCTGAAAAAGCATATAAAGCTGGAGCTAGCATTATTCACCTGCACGTAAGGAAAGATGATGGAACACCTACTCAAGATAGAGAAAGATTTAGGGTCTGTATGGAAGCTATTAAGGAAAGATGCCCAGATGCAATTGTTCAACCATCAACAGGTGGAGCGGTTGGCATGAGTAATGCAGAAAGATTACAACCTGTTGATCTTAGACCGGAAATGGCAACTTTAGATGCCGGTACTTGTAATTTTGGTGGAGATGACGTATTCGTAAATACTGAAAACACTATTAAAGAATTTGGTCAAAAGATGATTGACCTTTCTGTAAAACCAGAAATTGAAGTTTTTGATAAGGGCATGATAGACATGGCTATAAGACTTCAAAAGAAAGGTTTTATAAAAACACCAATGCATTTTAACTTTGTTATGGGTGTAAATGGTGGGATTACTGCTACTCCAAGAGATCTAGTATTTATGGAAGGAAGCATACCACAAGGAAGCACTTTCACTGTATCAGGTATTGGTAGAAGTGAATTTCAAATGGCAGCTATGGCTATTATTATGGGTGGTCATGTAAGAGTTGGATTTGAAGATAATGTGTATATTGAAAAAGGTATACCAGCTAAATCAAATGGAGAATTAGTAGAAAGAGTAGTTAGGCTTGCAAAGGAACTTGGCAGAGAAATTGCCACTCCAAAGGAAGCAAGAGCAATATTAGGTTTATAGGAGGGCAATCAATTAATAATTGATTGCCACTCCAGAAAAATATAAGGAGGGTAACAATGAATAAAGTTGTATCTTTAGAACAAGTTAGACCTTTACTTAAAGACGGAATGTCAATAATGATAGGCGGCTTTTTAGGCTGCGGAACACCTGAAAAGATGATAGA
>JAJXYA010000399.1 GCA_021780795.1 Bacillota bacterium
TGGAAGAGTATGTCCACAAGAAACTCAATGTGAAAGCAAATGTATATTAGGAATAAAGGGAGAAGCTGTTGCAATAGGTAAACTTGAAAGATTTGTAGGTGACTATTCAAGAGAGCATAATGTTGACCTTTCAGAAACAAAACCTAAAAATGGTAAAAAGGTTGCTGTGATAGGAAGTGGTCCAGCTGGACTTACTTGTGCAGGAGATCTAGCTAAAGAAGGATATGATGTAACTATTTTTGAAGCACTTCATGAAGCTGGTGGAGTTTTGGTATATGGAATTCCAGAATTTAGATTGCCAAAGGAAACGGTTGTTAAACATGAAGTTGACAATGTTAAAAAATTAGGCGTTAAGATAGAAACCAATGTTATAGTAGGAAGAACTGTAACAATAAATCAGTTAATGGAAGATGAAGGTTTTGATGCTGTGTTTATTGGTTCAGGTGCAGGTCTTCCAAAATTTATGGGGATACCAGGAGAAAATTTAAATGGAGTATTCTCTGCTAATGAATTTTTAACTAGAAACAATCTAATGAAAGCATTTAAAGAGGGCTATAGCACTCCTATAAGAGCTGGTAAAAAGGTTGCTGTTGTAGGCGGAGGTAACGTTGCTATGGACGCTGTAAGAACAGCAGTAAGACTTGGAGCTGAAGGTCACATAGTATATAGAAGATCAGAATCTGAACTTCCAGCAAGAGTTGAAGAAGTGCATCATGCAAAAGAAGAAGGAGTTATAATGGATTTACTTGTAAATCCAATTGAAATCCTAGGAGATGAAAAGGGAAATGTTATAGGTATGAAGTGTATAAAAATGGAACTTGGTGAGCCTGATGCTTCAGGAAGAAGAAGACCAGTAGAGGTTGAAGGTTCAGAATTCATAATTGATGTAGACACAGTTATAATGTCTCTAGGTACATCACCAAATCCTTTAATTCCTTCAACCACAGAAGGCTTAGCAATGAATAAATGGAAGTGTATAGTTGCAGAAGATGAAACAGGTTTAACTTCTAAAGAAAAGGTATATGCTGGTGGAGACGCTGTTTCAGGGGCGGCTACAGTTATATTAGCTATGGAAGCAGGAAAAAAAGCAGCTAAAGCTATAAATGAAATGTTAGTAAAATAATATAATTTAATTTAAATAACCCCGTGAACAGCTTGTTCATGGGGTTATTTTTATATAAATATTTGTACTCTTAGAAAATCAAAGAAAATATGAGCTTTAAGCAGTAGGGCAGATGTATGATTATATATTTAGCAAAATGGATACATATGAATTGTTGACAAAAGTATAGCACATTGATATAAATAATATAGCACACATAATTTTAAATAGCATATAATTTAATATATAATTTAGCATTTAACGAAAAAACGATATAAGTACATGAAAAAATGTGTGTATTATAAATTATACAATCTAATAGTATAACACAATACATAAAATAAGACGTATATTGGAGGAGAAAATATGTGTATAAAAGTTGCTATAAATGGATTTGGCAGAATAGGAAGGGTTGCATTAAGAATTGCACAAGATAATTTATATGAGGGAGCAGAAATAGTAGCTATAAATGCAAGAGCAGATGTAGAAACTCTTGCACACCTTTTTATTTATGATTCTTGTTATGGAACATTTAAAGGTGAAGTAGAAACAAAAGGTAATTCATTAATAATAAATGGTAAAGAAATTAAAGTGTTTAATGAAAAAGAGCCTAAGGATTTACCTTGGAAGGAACTAGGTGTAGATATTGTTATAGAATCAACAGGTATCTATAAAAATAGAGAACAAGCTATTCAGCATATTGAAGCAGGAGCTAAAAAGGTGGTAATTACCTCACCAGCAAAGAATGAGGATATAACAATAGTTATGGGAGTTAATGATGAAAAATATAACCCTCAAAAACATCATATTATTTCCAATGCTTCTTGTACTACCAACTGTCTTGCACCTTTTGCTAAAGTATTAGATGAACAGTTTGGAATAGTTGCAGGAAGTATGACCACAATACACTCCTATACTAATGACCAAAAGATATTGGACAAAACTCATAAAGATTTGAGAAGGGCTAGAGCGGCAGGGGAATCAATAATTCCTACAAGTACTGGAGCAGCAAAGGCACTTGCAAAGGTAATTCCAAATCTTGAAGGTAAAATCAATGGTTCATCTTTAAGAGTACCCACAGCTACAGTGTCTATAACAGAACTGGTATGTGAGATGTCAAGAGAAGTAACCGTTGAAGAAGTAAATAATGCATTTAAATATGCCTCACAGCATGAGCTTAAGGGCATATTAGGTTATTCGGAGAAACCATTAGTATCTATCGATTATAAGGGAGATGAAAGATCATCTATAGTTGATGGACTCTCAACCATGGTTATAGGCAAAAATATTTTGAAGGTACTATCATGGTATGATAATGAATGGGGATATTCAGCTAGAATAGTAGATTTAGTAAATTTTGTAGCAAGTAAGATGACTAATGAGACAAATATGAAAAGGGTAGGATAGGTGACAGTGATTAGCATTGAGATTTAAGGAATACTAAACAATTCTTTTATGTTTTAGTAGCTGGAAAGGCTAAGTATGATTCATAATTATTAAGTAAAAAACGGGTATGGTTAACAGTTAATAACTATGTTAATAGTTATAATTGAGAGCTGTACCGTTTGTTTTTTCTTAGAATTGTAGCATCACTAATAAGGGT
>JAJXYA010000076.1 GCA_021780795.1 Bacillota bacterium
AGAAGTGCTAGCAGCCCGTCCTGGGCTGCTTACGGAAATTTTTCATTACATAAACTAAGATTCTGTAAAACTCATTATATACTATCTGTCACACTCCTATATGCTTTCACCTTCACGACTATGATTTATCTTTCTAACTATTAAGCTATAAAAAACACTCTAACTTAAAATATTATATGCATCTGACAGTAAGGTGTTAATATTAAATTTATGCACACTAAAAAGAGGTATGATACCTCTTTAAGCGGAGCTTCTGAAAGTTCTGAGATTTTTTGTTTTACCTTAGCCATACGTAAATCACGCTCCAAACCGTTATTTTCAAAAGGTATATCAGAATCATATATGAAATCAAAAATTTATTCTTTATATCCACTTAATCTATTAAGCAAATTAAGACTTATACTTTTCCTTACCTTCTTTTTAGAGTATAATTCAATATTTTTAGCATAGTCTTCATTAAAACCAGCTTTAAGTATTTTATCATACTTTATTTCAAAATCTTCGATTTTATGAAAAGGTAAAGGAGCATCATTTAGGCACAATGTTTATCCTTCATGACCTTCTGACCGCCAGGTTTTTTACCTGATTTTGTTCTTAAGCTTTTGGTTTTCTTTTTTAACCCATCTGACGATTGAGGTTTGCTACTGTTGTTACTATTATTATTCACTTGGCTTTCTAATGATTTTACACACTCGTTTAGAGCCTTATTATCTTTAGAGAGTGTTTCTGCTTGTGAATTTAGTGCTTTAATTTTGTTTGATAATTCTTTAATAACACCTATAACTTGAGAAATACCTTGATTGTAAATCTCAATAATTTGGCCTTCACTCACGATGGTCACCACCTTATCATTAGTTTTTGCAAGACAGGCTTTATGACATTAAAAATAATGATAAATGGAAGGGATATTTTTAACAAATTAATAACAAGATTAAATCATAAAAAATATTGAGTTACTAGACTTATGAAATTTATCTGGAATGGCTTGCAATAAGGAGTGAAGAAACTATTTAAATTTAATTTAGAAATTCTTCTTTTGAGCAGGTAAAATTTTCGTAAGCCTGCTAGGAAGGCAGGCTAGCGAACCTGAGGCAGGACGCCGAATGTGAGCGTTAGAAAATATTAACTGGTCAAAAGATTAGAATTTGTTAATTAAATTTCTTGTTTCAAACTCTTATGCAAGTAATGAAAGATAAATTTTATAAGTCATGCGTACATTAATTTTGTGGTTTAATCATAATAACAGTAAATTTAAATAATTTTAATAGCTGAACAGTTTCATATTTTTATGGTAAAATATATAGATTAAGCAGAGAAACGTATTTCTGTAGTCTAATTAATTATGTATTTAAAATTTTCACAAATTAAAAATACACCATATATTTTAAGCTATCATTGTTAGTAAAAGGAGATGTTCAAATTTGGAAAAGTTATATTATGAAAATCCATATCAAAAGGAATTTACAGCTGAAGTTATAAATGTAATTGAAAAAGAAAATAAGTATCATGTTGAATTAGATAAAACCTATTTTTACCCTGAAGGTGGTGGTCAGCCAAGTGATACTGGATACATAAACAGTACTGCAGTAACTTATGTATATGAAGAAGATGAAAAGATATATCACGTAGTTGAAGTAAAACCTTTAAAAATCCACAAGGTTAAATGTAGTATAGACTGGGACACACGATTTGACTATATGCAGCAACACCTTGGCCAGCATATACTTTCTGCTTGTATTGCTGACTTGTTTAATGGAACAACCATTGGTTTTCACCTAGGAAAAGATTCTGCAAGTATTGATATCGACAAAGCTATGAATAGTGATGAAATTAAAGCCGCTGAAAAAAAGGCCAACAAAATAGTTTTAGACAATATTAACGTAGAAGTACTGTATCCAACAAATTCTGAACTAAAAAAACTATCTCTTAAAAAAATCCCAGTGAAAGTTGGGGAAAAAATTAGGATAGTTAAAATAGCTGATGTGGATGTAAACCCTTGCTGTGGCATACACCCTCGTTCTACTATTGAGGTGCAATTGATTAAGATTACAAAGGTTGAGAAATATAAGAGTGGAATAAGGATTGAATTTATGTGTGGAGCAAGGGCAGTTTCTGATTATGCAACAAAACATGATGCCGTAGAAAAAATGTCTAAACTTTTATCATGCAATAATGCTGCAGTTTTATCCGAAGTAGAACGTCTTTCTGGTGAACTTAATAAGGCACTTATGGAAAAAAGAGCACTAAAGGCTGAGGTTGCTGAGTATGAAGTTCAAAACATGTTAGCTGAGGCGGAAAAAATAGAAGATATTAAGGTGCTAAAATGCATTTATGATAATGGTGATTTAAAATACGCTAATACCTTAGCAACAAAATTAGTATCTTCTCCAAAGGTTATAGTTTTATTTGGAGTAAAATCTGAGGATAAAGCAAATCTTTTATTTATGTGTTCAAAGGATTTAAAGATCGTTAGCATGGACTCCCTTTTAAAAGATGCCATAACCCTAATAGATGGCAAAGGTGGTGGAAGTGCCTTTTCTGCACAAGGTGGAGGAAAGAATAATAATAATTTAGATTCCTCACTAGATTATGCTTATAGCAAAATTAAAGATCAAATAATCTCTAGCTCTAAACTTTAAAAAAGTACTATCAAGCTTACTGTATTCAATAAGTTTTGATAGTACTTTTTTTATGTT
>JAJXYA010000369.1 GCA_021780795.1 Bacillota bacterium
ATAAAAATTTATTTATCTTGTAATTTTATTATATAATAGATAAAAAGAAGTACTATTAAGATGCTATAAGTATATTTATGTAATCCAATTACATGAAAAATACAATAAAACAGAGAGATTCACATGAAATATTTCTTTAGGAGGGAAGAATCATAAAAACAATACAAGATTTCAACAAAAAAATACTAAAACTAAGCGAAATTCAAGAATACTTTAAACTTCACGATTACAAGGATTTAATAGATTTTATATCTGTGAAAAAGCAGCAAGGAGAGCTTATAGAGGTAAGTAGTAGTAAGACTAATGGTATGAATCCTCCTCTTTACAACAAATATAAAGTTCTACCTTTAAAAGAGGATAATAAAGATTTCATTGATGAAATAAATTATGCCTTGTATTTTTCCTTCAATAAAAGCTACTATTTAAATAACATAGATAAATATAAAGAAGATAGACCATATATAGCTGCCCTTACAAATTATTTTAGAGAAAATAATTTAAAGCTCGGTATTCCAATGTCTATTAATGAAAGAAGTTATGATATTTGGGGAGAAGAAAAGTTTTTGAAAGATGGCAGTGGCAAAAGGATACTTAAAAATTTGGGTATAATTATAGAAGACTTGAATGTTTATAGCACTCCAGAACCCTTTGTATACTTTTCTGCAAATAAATCTTTGGAGCAAAGAGTTCTGATTTTGGAAAATAAGGATACCTGGTATACTTTAAGAAAACTCATGCTAGAAGGTGAAAATATCTTTATAGGAGAAAGTATTGACACAATAATTTACGGTGCTGGTAAGGGGATAGAAAAATCCTTAGAGGATTTTGAGGCTACAGCTCCAGAGTATCTTAGAAGTCCAATAGAAATCCTATATTGGGGTGATATTGATTACGAAGGAATATCCATCTATGAAAGATTAAAGGATAGATATAGTGATTTACTTAATATAAAATTATTTAAGGAAGCTTATAAATTAATGCTGAGTTTAGCAAAGAATAGGGTCTTAGCACTATCAAAGGACAATCAAAATAAAAATATAAAGGATGCGTTTTTTAGTGAGCTGAGCGTAGAGCCTGTTGAGTATATAAAAAACATTTTAAGCAAGGGCTTATATATACCACAGGAAATAGTTAACTATGAGATTTTGAAGGGTGGGAACAGGTAATTTGTTTGATTTTTTGCGAAACTTTGAAAAAAGAATGGAAAAGCTATCATATTCTTTCCTTATTGATTATGTAGTAGCTACTAAAAATTTATTAAATAATTATGGTTTTGATAATATTCAAGGTATAAATCTTGTATATACCCTTATGTGTTTTGTGCTTGATAAATCCTTGAAGGATGAAGAATGTACCTTGGAGCATATGAGCAGTTTCTTAGATAATATAATTTCCAAGTACTACTTTCAAACTTTAAGTGAAGAAGAAACCCATGAAATCACAAGGTTTATAGTGTATAAGGTACTAAGAAATGACGGTAAGCCCTTTTCCTTTGATGCACATAATTATACGGAGGATAAAATTATAATCTTTCAATATCATTTGCTTCAGCAAAGACCCTCTAAAAGTAACAAAGATAAGAGTACCTTCTATTTGACGGAGGAAGGCTATAGACTTTTACTAGGTTCTTTTGAGGTGGATGAAAAAACACAGATTGATATAAATCAAATGGTGTTAGAGCTAAGTTTAAAAAGAAAGAATTTTACTCAAGGGTTAATTGCCATAGAGAATTTAAATAATCTTATAACCTCTCAAATCAATATTATTAATAATTTTATTATAAAAACTAGAGAGAATATACTTGCTATAAATCAAGAGGAATTTGAAGAGAATTTTGTTAAGAATATAGAAGTTTTAAGAGAACAAAATACAAAGTTTGATGAACTTAAGGGAATTATTGTTTTAGAGGAAAAACGTCTTAGATCTGCAGAAGGAACTACCTTAGAGGCTTCCTATGAATCCTTAAGGCAGCTTGGAAGGATTAAGGAATTACTTATAAGTATATCTCAAAAGGCAGGGAAACTTATAAATAAGCATTTTGAGTTTAAAAAGGAGTACATAAAGGCTTTAGAGGATATAAGTTATTATTATAATATTAAGAAAATAGACATGAAGGAGAACATATTAAAGCCTATAGAGGCAGACGCAAATAAGCTCGAAAATATTCATTTTCTCCTTAATCCACTGTTTAATAGTAATCTGAAAAAGCATTTTAATATAAATAAGATTTTTCAGGAACAGAAGATCTACGGCCTTGATGCAGAAGATGATGCGGTACTTATAGATGACATTGATAAAGATCTTGAGGAAGAGAAAAGACTAAAGGCGAAAAGGGCGCAGTATGCAGAGATAGTTGCTACTATACTTAAGTTTGCCATAGATAGGAGAAACACTGATTTTAAGGAACTAATTCAGTTTTATAGTAATAAAGGTGAGGAAGACTATAAAAAGCTTGTGCCTACCATAAGGATGCTAGCAGAGGTAATTATAGAGTTTTTAAGAATTGGTGATATTGATGTAAATTACTTAGTACAGAGTAGTGAAAAAGATTATGTTAATGAGGAGATAGAATTTGATTTTAAGACTATATTAGTACAAGAAATAAGTAAAAAATACAGGTTAGCAAATGTAAATATGATTAAATTTTATAAAGCACCCTCTGGTGAAAAGGTAGAGGTTAAAGAGTGGGCAGAG
>JAJXYA010000090.1 GCA_021780795.1 Bacillota bacterium
CACTGAAAAACCTTTACTTGCAATTTAAAGCGAAGCATAATATTATATAATAAAAGAAACTGAAAAACTATTATCAAGTTTTATTTTTATAATATATCTTTGTTTTATAATTGAATGATGGGGGGGCGAATGTGATAAATTCTGTGAAAACATCAAAAGAAATACCTCATAAGCAGAAATTAAATATGCTGTGGAAAAGAATTACCTCTTTTAGAGAAATTACAGTGATACTTATAATTATTGTAATCGGGTTTGTATTGAGTCTATGTTCACCACATTTTTTAACTGTAGATAATTTAATGTCTACAACTATAGGACTTTCTGCGGAGGGTATTGTTGCGGTAGGTATGACAATTGCCTTAGTATCAGGGGGATTTGATTTCTCTGTAGGCTCAGTAATGGCACTAAGTGGAGTAACCGCTGGAGCACTCTACCTCATAGGAATAAATATATGGATTGCCTGTTGCATCGCCCTTGTAGTTGGGATGCTATGTGGATTAGTGAATGGTTTCTTTATTGGTAAGGTAGGATTAAATCCTTTCATTACTACGCTTGCGGTAATGGGCATTGCCAGGGGAGGCGCTTATGTATTGACACAAGGTTCGCCTATATCTCTTTTAGGTGTTCCAGCGTCTTTTACATTTATAGGACAAGGAAAAATTTTAGGGCTACCCTTTATAGTAATCATATTTTTATTAATCGCAATTGTTGGCGATTTTATAATGAGAAAATCCGAAGCTTTAAGGATGGTTTTTTATACAGGAAGCAATGAAAAGGTGGCAATTCTATCAGGAATCAATACTGCTAAAATCAAAATGGGTGTTTACTTATTTGTATCTATCTTAGCAAGTATAGCGGGAATATTAAGTATGGCAAGATTTGCTGTTGCAACTCCTGCTGCTGGACTCGGAGCTGACGTCAGTATGAAAAGTATTTCTGCAGCGATTATTGGTGGAGTAAGTTTAAGTGGGGGAGAAGGAACAATTTTAGGAGCAGTACTAGGCGTTATCCTTCTAAATTTAATTAATAATGGTCTTATTCTATTAAATATACCTGTATATTGGCAGGATCTTATAAATGGTGTAATACTTATTGCCGCAGTCACTATAGATTATGTTAGTCATAAAAATAGGCAAAAGAATTAAAGTCGCAGTAAGCATGAAGACTTAATGATTCTAGAATGTTGTTAAACCGTTAGAAGAACAATATAAAGACTGCCTTTTATCAAAAGAAATTTTGAAGGGAGAAATTTAAGATGCATAAAGCCAAGAGAAATCGTACTAGTGTTGTTTTAATTTTTGTTTTATTGGTTACTATTTTGGCTGGATGTAATGTTGCAAAAAATAATGATTTGGATTATACCTCACCGAATCCTTTAGTAGGACAAAAGAATGAAGAATACTATATGGTAACATTTTTATCCGGTATAGAGTATTGGAAAAGCTGCTACAAAGGCTTTGAAGATGCAGGGAAGCTCTATGGAATAAAAACAATTTACACAGGTGGAATCCAATATGATGTAAATGAGGAAGTAACGGTTTTAGAACAGATAATTGCAAAGAAGCCAGCTGGAATTGCAATAACCTGCATTAATCCTGATGCCTTTAAAGCACCTATTAAAGTAGCTATGGACGCTGGTATTCCAATCGTAACTTTTGATGCTGATTCACCAGATAGTGGAAGATATTCCTTTCTTGGAACTGGGAATGAATATGCTGGAGAGGTGGCTGCGAAAGCTTTAGCCGAGCAGGTGGGACCTGAAGGTGGAGAAGTTGTAATATTAACATTGCCCACTCAACTTAATCATGTGGAAAGAGTTGCTGGATTTAAAAATGAAATTGAGAAAAAATACAAAAACTTAAAGCTTGTTCAAATAGGCAATGGAAATGGTGATCAAACAGAAGTGGCCAAGGTGCTTTCTGGCTTTTTGCAAGTACATCCTAACATTAAAGGTGTTTTTTGTACGGAAGCTAACAGCGGGGTTGGTGCTGCTGCAGCAGTTAAGGAAGCAAATAAAGTAGGACAGGTAAAGATAGTAAGTTTTGATACAGATAAGGGAACCTTAGACGCAATTAAATCAGGGATTATATCTGCATCCATAACACAGGGTACGTATATTATGGGATTCCAGTCTATGAATTTTTTATATCAACTTCAACATGGATTAATTAATCCTGTAATGGATTGGAAGAAAAAAGGTATAAGCCCATTGCCACCATTTGTTGATACAGGCGTTGATATTGTTACTAAGAAAAATGTTGATTCCTTTTATGTAAAATAAATTTAGGCTAAGAGGAATATGGTACTAAAGCTCTGTTAAAAAAGCAGAGAGAAAGGGGGACGTTTATGTCACCAACGAATATTACATTTGGACTAATGATTGTAGCCGTTGGCATATATGCAATTGTATTTAATAAATATCCTGGTAAAGAAATTTCCTATGAAAATGCAAAAAAGAAATATAATACAGCAGATGCAAGAAAAGTAACTGTGTTTGATGGAATTTTTTGTATAGTATATGGTGCAGCGTACATGTCGTTAGGAACGATTTTTTTAGTATTACTGCTGCTAGCATATTATCCAGTAAGAATAATATCTCTTAAACTTAGATTTATATAAGTAGTTATCACCTAAGTTCCATGTGCGTTTCCTAAAAGAAGGGGCATGGAAGAGGAGTATGTTA
>JAJXYA010000341.1 GCA_021780795.1 Bacillota bacterium
TTACATAATAATCTTTAGAACACATTGAATCATCACCTGCGGTGCTGTAATATTAGCGACTTCAGAAGGAGGTTCATACTCCCACTGACAATTCCTCCTTATTAAATTATTTGCCTCCAATTAATAAAATGGGAAGGTTTCCTTCTGCAATGTCGTTAAAATAAATAAACAGAAGAGGCGGTTATTCCCCTTCTGTATTTGTATTTTTGTATTATTCTACTACGCCATCTTCTTCACTTGTCTGATCTTCCTTTATTAACTCATCTAAATCAATAACGGGATATTCTTCTAAGCTCTCTTCTTTATCTTCACCATCTTTAATTATATCAAAATAAACCTCATGGGAAGCTAAATCAACCTTGCTAACTATAATCTTTACTGCTTCTCCTAGTTTATACATTTTCTTAGTTCTCTCACCGATAAGGGTTAAATGTCTTTCATCAAAGACATAATAATCATCATCTAGGCTGCTCATATGAACTAAGCCTTCTATAGTATTTGGAAGTTCTACAAACAGTCCAAAATTAGTTACTGAAGAAATAATACCTTCAAACTCTTCCCCAATTCTTTCACTCATGTATTCTGCTTTCTTTAAGTCATCTACTTCTCTCTCAGCTTCCATAGCAACTCTCTCCATATCAGAAGATTGTTTTGCTGCGATATCTACTTCTTTTCTTAATCTATCTGTTCTTCCTTCACTTAGGCCCCCATTTATAACTTCTTTAATTACTCTATGGATCATAAGGTCCGGATATCTTCTAATTGGTGACGTAAAGTGGCAATAATATTTAGCTGCCAAGCCAAAATGTCCACTACATTCTGGGGAATACTTTGCTTTCATCATAGAACGAAGCAACAAAGTACTTAGCACCATTTCTTCTTTCTTTCCTTTTACACTTGCTATTACTTCCTGAAGCATTCTTGGATGTATCTCCTGTCCCCACTTCATAGAATACCCCAGATTATGTGCAAATTCACTGAAATGTATTAACTTCTCTTCATCCGGGTCCTCATGGATTCTATATACAAATGGTACATTGAGCCAGAACATATGCTCAGCTACAGTTTCATTAGCAGTTAACATAAACTCCTCAATTACTCTATTTGCTATAGCCCTTTCATAAGGTTTAATTTCTATAGGCTTTCCAAATTCATTTAATATTATTTTGCACTCTTCAAAATCGAAATCTATAGCACCTCTACCCATTCTCTTTTTATTAAGAATCTCACATAAGTCTTCCATATGTTTAAAATCTTCATATAAATAGTCATATTTTTTGATTGTTTCTTCATCTTTATCTCTTAAAATTTTTGTAACATCAGTATATGTCATTCTCTCGTTAGTTTTTATAATAGTTTCTAGTATTTCATGATCTACGGTTTTACCCTTCTTATCTATTTCCATAAAGCAACTAAGGGTCAATCTATCCACTTTAGGATTTAAACTACAAACTCCATTAGATAATTTTTTAGGAAGCATTGGTATAACTCTATCAATTAAATATACTGAAGTTGCTCTTTTTAAAGCTTCTTTGTCTAAAGGATTTTTCTCTTTTACATAATGAGAAACATCCGCTATATGAACTCCTAAACGATAGTTGCCATTGGCCAAGACTTCAATAGAAACAGCATCATCTAAATCTTTAGCATCTTCTCCGTCTATAGTTACCATACGTAAATCCCTTAAATCTGTTCGTCTCTTATATTCCTCTTCTGGAATTTCTTCGGCTATATTGTCAGCATAAGCTTCAACCTTTGGTGGAAACTCCTCTGGCAACTTATGTTTTTTAATTATAGTTAATATATCAATGCCTTTATCACCTTTATTGCCTAGAATTTCGATGATTCTTCCCTCAGGGTTTCTTCTTTGTTCTGGCCATTCAGTTATTTCAGCTATTACTATTTGCCCTGTTTTTGCACCATTTCTTTCTGCTTTAGGAATGAATATATCCTGAGCTATCCTCTTGTCATCAGCTACGACAAAACCAAAGTTTTTACTATCTTCATAAGTTCCTATTATTGTTTTATTAGATCTTTCTACTATTCTTGCAATTTCACCTTCACATTTCTTCCCCTTATTTTCTTCTTTTAAGACTTTCGCAAGAACTCTATCGCCATTCATTGCTCCATTTACATTATCTGCTGGAATAAATATATCCGGTCTGTCTTCGTCTGCTATTACAAATCCAAAACCTCTTTGATGACCTTGAAATTTACCAATTACAAGACCCATCTTCTCTGGAATACCATAATATTCAGTACGAGTTTTAACTATATCTCCATCTTGTTCCATCTCAGCTAATAAATTAGTGAACTCCTTCATGTCTCCTTTTCTAATATCAAACACTCTAGAGAGCTCTTTTAAATTCATAGGTTTATATGCTTGCTCTGTCATAAAACTTATTAAAATTTCTTTTATCTCCATTAAATTTCCTCCCGTTTAATTTTTCTATTAATATATTTTTTTGAATTTTCCTAAGAAATATTCATTATTGCTTTTGTTTCCCACTAAGTATCGTGTTAAATTATTCATGTTTTTCTATAATTGCTCACCTTCATTATAATCCAAAAAATACATCTGGTATATACTATGTACTTATATACTTCCCTATTATTAAGTAAAAAATGCCCACATTAAATAGTTCTACTTAATGTGGGCATTTGTCGAAATATGATATAT
>JAJXYA010000301.1 GCA_021780795.1 Bacillota bacterium
TCACTTTCATTGTCCATTGTCAACTTTGAATCAACTAAATTAATACAAGATTAGAAAGTAAAAATACAAAAGGAGGGATTAGTTTGCTTGATCTATATGTAACTTTTGAAGGTAAAAAATTAAGATGTGGATATACAACAGGCTCTTGTGCTGCTGCAGCGGCAAAGGCGGCAACTAAGATGCTTTACGAAAAAGTAGAGATAACACAAATAAAAATAGATACTCCAAAGGGCATTGAACTAGATTTGCATATAGAAAAGGTAAATAAAGGACAAAACTTTGTGGAATGTTGCATAATTAAAGATGGTGGAGATGACCCTGATGCTACTCATGGTCTTGAAATTTGGGCTAGGGCAAGAAAGATAAAAGAAGGTTACATCTTAAAAGGTGGAAAAGGCGTAGGTGTTGTTCACAGTGAAGGGCTATATGTAAAAAAGGGTGAACCAGCTATTAATCATGTTCCCAGGCTTATGATAAAAAAAGAAGTGGATAAGGTGTTACCAAAGGAAAGTGGAGTTGAAATTACAATTTTTGTGCCTAAAGGTGAAGAGGTAGCAAAAAAGACTTTTAATCCTAGACTAAATATATTAGGTGGCATATCTATCCTTGGAACCACTGGTATTGTAATGCCAATGTCAGAGGAAGCTTTAAAAGAATCAGTAAAGCTTGAAATAAGCCAAAAAGCTGCTGCAGGACATAAAGACTTGATACTTCTCTTTGGAAATATGGGAGAAGATAAAGCAAAGGCACTAAATTTGGATTTAAATAAGTCGGTAATAATGTCAAACTATGTTGGCTATGCCCTAGAGTGTTTAAGAGAAAAAGAAATCAAAAAAGCACTTATAGTTGGTCATATAGGAAAGCTTTCAAAGGTATCTGCAGGCTGCTTTAACACACATAGCAAGGTTTGTGATGTAAGACTCGAGGTATTGGCTTTAGAACTTGCATTAATGGGTGCAGATATAGAACTAGTACAAAGAGTTTATAATGAAAAGACTACAGAAGGTGCAGTAAAAATAATAGATAATAAATTTAAGGATATATATAAAAGGATTGCAGATAAAATTGAAAATAGGATTAAAATATATACTCATAATGAGGTAGAAGCTGAAGTAATATTGTATTCTATGGATGGAGGTGTGCTTTGTGACAACAGGAAGCAATAGCAGTAAATTTATAGTTGGCATAGGTCCTGGTGATAAAGCTTACATTTTGCCAAAAGCAGTAGAGGTTATAGAAAGCTGCGATTATGTAATAGGCTTTCTAAGAGCAATAAACAGCTTAAATTTTATAAATGGGAACAAAGTTTATATAAATTCACTTAAAGCAACTGCTCAATTTATTAAAGATAACGAAAAGAGTAGTATAGCTATTGTAGCTTCTGGAGACCCATGCTTTTATGGAATAACAGATTATATAATGAAAAATTATGATGGCAAAATAGAAGTTATTCCAGGAATTAGCTCCTTTCAATATCTATGCTCTAAGCTAAAAAAGCCTTGGCAAGATGCAAAGCTTAAAAGTGTTCATGGAAGAAGAGAAGAAATCGCAAAAGAAGTTTTAAATAATAAATTATCTGTTTGGTTAACAGACAAGGAAAGCAATCCAAACTTTATATGTAAAGAGTTAATAAGAAATAGTATAAAAGCAGAAGTTTTTGTAGGTGAAAATCTATCATATCAAGATGAAAAAATAACTTCAGGAAAACCAGAAAAGTTAGTAAATAATTTGTTTTCAGATTTATGCGTGGTTATAGTTGAAAGGGAGGTAAAATAGTTGAAATACATTAAAGATGAGGAGTTCATACGAGGAGACTGCCCTATGACAAAGGAAGAAATTAGAATACTTAGTATTGCAAAGCTTGAAATAGAAGAGGATTATAACCTTTTAGATATAGGTGCAGGAACTGGCTCCATAAGTATTCAAATGAGTAAATGCAGTCCTAAGGGTAAAGTCGTTGCTATAGAAATGGATGAGGAAGCACTAAAGGTAATTTACAAAAACAAAGAAAAAATTAACGCTGAAAACCTACAGGTTATTGAAGGTGAAGCTCTTCAGGTGGAAAAGGACATTAAGGAAACCTTTGATGGAATATTTATAGGTGGAAGTGGTGGAAACATTACAGAAATTATTGAAAGTTATTCACAGAAGCTAAAACCAAAGGGTAAAATAGTACTAAATTTTATAACTATAAATAATTTATATTTAGCCATGGAAACTTTAAAAAAGTTAGGCTTTAAAACAGAATGTATCCAAATTGGAGTTAGCAAAACTAGAGGAAACAGTTATATGCTAGTTGCTGGTAATCCAATTTTTATTATAAGTGGAAGTAGGTAGAGAACGAATGGCAAAATTATATGGAATAGGTGTAGGACCTGGAGATAGTGAATTATTAACTTTAAAAGCGGTTAGGATTATACAAAATTCAGAGGTTATAGTAGCTCCTAGCTCTATGGCAAAGGGAAAAAGCATCGCACTAGATACTGCAAAGGAGTTTATTAAAGAAGGAACAGAAGTATTAATAAAACATTTCCCAATGGGTGGAGAAGAGCAGGAAGGTAAAATTTTTGAAGCCTTTAAAACCATTGAAGAAAAAATTAAAGAAGGTAAAAATGTAGCTTTTTTAACTATAGGAGACCCCTTTATTTACAGTACCTATATTTATCTTTTGAAA
>JAJXYA010000497.1 GCA_021780795.1 Bacillota bacterium
TAAAAAATATTTTTAGGCAAGCAAAGGAAAGTATGATAATAGTCAATGCTCATAAAATAAACAGCGGAGAAATGCCGATACTAAATGCAAAAGATAAAGATTTTTATTTCATAGAAAACGGAAGCAGTGAAGGAATATTAAGTACAATAATAGAATTAGTAAATACGAGACTACCTAAATTTAATAAAGCTTGGGATAGTAAGATTCATATACAAGTATTATCACCTATGAGAAAAGGGATACTTGGTGTATCGAATTTAAATGAAAAACTTCAGAAAAAGCTAAATCCGGAAAGTGAAAACAAAAAAGAGATAAAGTACAGAGACACTATTTTTAGAGTTGGCGATAAAGTTATGCAAACAAAAAATAACTATTCATTAAAATGGGAAAGAATATCAGGAGAAGGTGAAAAAGAAGGAGAAGGCATATTTAACGGTGATGTAGGCTTTGTAATTGATATAGAAGATGAAAATAATTTAATTGTTGCGTTTGAAGAAGAAAGAAAAGTGGTATATGATAAAATATATTTAGATGAATTGGATCTTGCCTATGCTGTTACAATTCATAAAAGCCAAGGCAGCGAGTTTCCTGTTGTTATAATGCCAGCATTCATGGGACCTCCGCTTTTAATGAACAGAAATTTGCTTTACACTGGAATTACAAGAGCTAAAGCTTTAGTGGTATTGGTTGGCAACCCCAAAGCGGTTCACTTTATGATAAAAAATAATAAAAGTTTTGACAGATATTCAAGTCTAAAATGGAGAATTATGGACATAATGAAAGTATGATAGGCTAAGTATTTTATTTTAGAAGGTAGGTTTTCTTTGTGAAGGTAAATGAAGAGGATTCATTAAGTTTAAGAGAAAAGAAAATAAGTGAAACTATACTTAATTGGAGCAAAGGAAAAGAAAGTTATTTGAATGTAATAGCTCCACCCTACAATACATCTATAATTTTTTTTCAAGTCGTTTCTGATTATGTAAAGTTAGGTAAAAGAGTGCTATATATAACGGATGAAGAAGATAAGCACATTGAGGTTTTAAAATCTTTTAAAAAAGGTATTTTTTTTAAAGATTATACTTATTTAAAAAATAATGTAGACAGTTTAAGTAGCCTTTTAGTATTTTGCAGTTCAATAAAAGCTATACAATTAAATGACAAATTTGATCTTGTAATTTATGATGATATAAGAAGTTATCCAGAATACTCAAAATATAAGATTATAGATATACTAAACAACTGTGCAAAGGAAAATGGAAAACTTATTGCGTATTCTGTAGAGGCTATTTTCCCAAAAAGAAAAGAAATTACTATGCATATAAGAGATAACAGAATACCGATAGTCGAGCCTAGGGTAATTACTACAAGATTAGATATAAACAAAGAAATGCCAAATGCTATATATGAATATATTAAGTGGTCCATAGACATAGATAGAAAGGTTGTAATTTCTGTTCCAGATAATATAAAGCTGCTCAACATCACGTCTTATATTTATAAATGTTGTCAGCAGCTTACAACTAATATTTTCTACTATTCAAGTATAGAAAAAAATAGGTCAGCAATAGATGGCTTTCATAAGTATAAAAGCTCTTTAATTGTTACAGATGATTTTGATAGAATATTAAGAAAAGATGAAAATATAAATATAATAGTTGGCTTTGCAGACGATGCAACATTTAATTATAAAAAGTTAGTTTATTTATGTGGCAGGACAGGTAAAGGTGAACTTGGAGATAGAGGAGAGGTAATACTTTTAGCAAAAGACGAGACTAAAGATATAGAAAAAGCTAAAAAATTGACGAGGAATTTTAATAAGGAAGCATGGGAAAAAGGGTTGCTAAGCATTTAACATATTTATTTGAAGCATTGCTTGAAGTTGTTTACTATAAAGATGATGTATGTATAATATGTGGCGGAAATGCAGAAGAAATAAATATATGTAAATCATGCTTAAATAAAATAAAAACCTGTCCTGGCGATACGGTCTTATGCAAAAATAATAACTATTTTATTTATTACAGTGTATCTTATTATTCAAAAGTTATGAAAACATTAATATTAAGATTAAAGTATAAAGGTGATTTTTTTTCTGGTGAAACAATTGCAAAGTTAATGGTTAGCCATATCCAAAGGGAAAAAATAAAATTTGATGCTATTACCTTTGTACCTATGACAAAACGTGCAGAAAAAAAGAGAGGTTATAACCAAAGTCAATTTTTAAGTAAGCTTGTAAGTAAAAGTTTAGATGTTCCTCTTATAAAGTGCCTTGTTAAGGTTCATGAATCAAATGATCAAATAGGTCTTGATGGTAGTGGAAGATGGGATAATCTTTCTAATTGCTTTAGAGCTGTAAATGAAAAGATGTATTTAGGAAAAGTCATTTTGCTAATAGATGATGTTATTACTACTGGTGCAACGGCCTATTACTGTGGAGATGCAATGAAAAAATCAGGAGCAAAATCAGTAATTGTATTGACTGCCGCAAAAAGTTGTATATAATATATATTGTATTAGATTAGGTTTGTGGTTGAAAGTCGATGCCAGTCGCAGGCAAAACGATCCACGTAAGTTAAACAAAGTTTTAATGAGCATGGTGCGGCTTAGAAGTAAGTCCTGCCGAGAAAATCGAGAGAGTTAGTAGTGAGAGGTTAATTCCGGG
>JAJXYA010000112.1 GCA_021780795.1 Bacillota bacterium
CTGCGGTTCATGATCCCAGGAGAGATGGGCAGCGATCGTGTCGTGATCAGTAATCGAAACCAACGCAGGCAAGCCCAGTTGCTCCTCAATCTGCGCTTTCTCGGAGGCGAGGACCGTGCGGGGCGAGACCGGGGGCGTCCAATAGGCGTTGCTAAAATCAATAGTGATGCCCTTGCTTTCCTTATAGCTTTTGAGCCTGGAAAGGTATCCTTTAAATTCCTTTCGCTATTGACAACTACCAAGGCTCCATTTCTATGTACGTGGAAGTCAAAATCCAAAAAGAGTTCTAAATCATTTTCTATCATGCCTCTTTGTTTTTTTATATAATCGTAATCTGCATCTTCTGCACCTAAATTATAAACAATTGGGCTCATAATAATTCGTCTGTAAACCCTTTGTCTTCTAATAACTCCCCTATCCGTATCTGCTTCTCCCCACTTCTCGGCTTCAAAATCTTTAAAGCTTGTGTATTCTAAAATATTAGTTGTGAAGCTTCTAACAAAATATCTAGACAAACCAGTGCTTTCATATAAAACTTCCGTTTCTATTGAATTTGCAAAACCTTGTTCATTTCCATCATCTAATCGTATCATCATTAATTCAGCAGCAAATCTTAAAACCTTTATAACACTTTTTCTATGCCTAAATAACGTCCAATCTACCTTTTCCTCTCCAAAATAATTTCCCTCTATAAATTCTGTAACTTCTGAAAGTACAAACTGCTCTTCCCTGCCTTTATCCTCTAAAAACATAAGTAATATGCATAAAAATGCATACTCCATTTTATTTTCAAAAGCCTTTATTCCCATCCAGCCTTCTGCTTTTCCTGGAATTTTTTCAAGCTTTATTACATTTGGATTAACTATAACCTGATAACCTAATTTTTCTGCAAGAAAGCTTTTAAAGCTAGGTATACTATCTTTTACTTTATAATAAAGTTCTTTATTATCATCTTTATTAATCCAATAATTTTCCAAAAGAATTTCTAATTCCTTCATTGGTTTATTCCTTTCCTTCAAATTTTATAATATAAGCTGGCATTTCAAATATACCATCTACGCATTTAACCTTACATTTTTCTAATGAGCTTTGTGGATTTTCTATCTTATAAACTCTTCCATCTTCTGTTTTTGCCCTTCTATCTTTTGAATTCATTCCCTTGCTGAGCCACCTTAAAAGAGTAAATCTCACATAAGCATCTATTTCTGGAAGCTTGCTAAAATCTATAACATTCTCAACTATGTAACTTTGTATTATTTTTCTTTCTTCTTCTCTTTGCTTAATTATTTTTTCTAACATTTCAGTTTTTTTCGTTTTATTGTTAGAGATTGGACTTCTAACTGACTTTTCTCTATAAGCTCTAATTCTCGGTTTAACTGTTTCTATATTTGGGGCTTCTTCAAAAATACTACTATTTATGCTTTCCGTTTTTCTTATTGTTTCACCCTTTATATGCTTCATATTAAAAATACCAAAAACAAGACCGGATAGTTTATGAGCTTCCTCCATGGATTCACATTTTAAAAACATTTCTGAAAGCTTTTTATACTCTTCCTTTCTATTTGCAGCACTGTTTCTGCTTTCAGCAATCTGAGAGGCAAACCTAGTTATTTTTCTAATAATCTCGTTGGTTATATTCAATAGTTTTGCAGCTTCACTCTCATAGCCTTTGCTTTCCAAAAACCAATCCTTTAAACTTTTCCAGCGGCCGTCAATATTATCTTTTATAATATCGTCACTGATTTCTGTATCTATTCTTGGAATGGCTTTTTCATATTGAAATACTTTATCGAAAACTATTTCAACTTCTTTTTCAGTAATTTCACTTAAAATATACTCAATAGCACTAGCATTATATTGAAGTCCTTTTATAAAATCTCTTAAATAGTCAATAAACTTATCTTTAAATACTAAAAACTCTCTTGTTTTCATCATTTCTTCAGCTTTAAGTCCATATAAATCTCTAATATAATCTTGATAATTTTGGTTAAGCCTTTTAAAATCATTATTTAAAGCATTCCACCAACTACCTACTTCTTTATCATTTTCATTTACCATAGCATGAAATTTTTTTATTTCTTCTTTTATTCTTTCAAGCAGTGAAGGCTCTAAAGAAGCACTTTCAACAGATAAGTTTTCAAGACGTATAGTCAATCTTTCTATTTCAACTGTATATTCAGATAACTGATATCTAAACTGCTTATTTTTAAATTCTTCAACTGTTGTAACCTTAGATGTGTCTTGGATTGCCAAGAGATTACGCCAATTTAAAAGTACATCTAAATCTTGCTTACACTGCTCTATTGTATATTCGTTAAACAATTCGTGCTGTTTAAGTTCATTAAAAACCTCTTCTTTATATAACCAATATTTCATTTTTTCATACTGCAAATAAAAATACCTTAAAATAGAACGATATCTATAGGTATTATCTACAGTCAAATATCTCATTTCATCAATTTGTTTAGTAACTTTATTATTTATATCCATTTTTCACCTTTACTTTCAAATGAGCTTAACGGTTTATATTTACTATTTACTATTTGCTTTTTATTATATCAATATTTATAACAATTAAAAAGCTGATTAAATAATTTATGTTATAATAGGATGTACATAAATTTTACTTGGAGGAATTGAGTATGATTAAACTAATAGCAA
>JAJXYA010000302.1 GCA_021780795.1 Bacillota bacterium
TTATAAAAAAGAAGATTTAAAAGCCTTATTTGATGATTATTCAAAAATAGATAAAGAAACTCTTTGGGGAAATTTAAAATATTTCTTAGAAAGAGTAATTCCTGTGGCAGAAAGTGCAGGAATAAGTATGGCAATACATCCAGATGATCCTCCATATGATATATTTGGACTTCCAAGAATAATAACTGGCGAAGCGAATATAGATAGATTTTTAAAATTAGTGGATAGTCCGAGTAATGGTTTGACATTATGTACAGGCTCCCTAGGATGTACAAAATCAAATGATATTTATAAGATGATCGATAAATATAGTGCAAAGGGAAGAATACATTTTATGCACGTAAGGAATGTAAAACTTTTAGATAATGGAAGTTTTGAGGAATCAGCCCACTATTCAGCTTGTGGTTCACTTGATATTGTTAAAATCATGGAAATTTTATACAAAAATAAATTTGATGGTTACTTAAGACCAGATCATGGAAGAATGATATGGGGTGAAACAGGTAGACCTGGTTATGGTTTATATGATAGGGCATTAGGTGCAAGTTACATTACTGGGATATGGGAAACTCTTGGTAAATTAAAATAAATTATAAAATATGAGGAGGAAATAGTTATGAAAACACCATTTCAAATAGATTTAAAAGATAAGGTAGTAGTTATTACAGGAGCAGGTGGAATACTTTGTAGCATGTTCGCAAAAGCAATCGCTCAGTGTGGAGCAAAGGTAGCTCTTTTAGATAGAAATATTGAGAACGCACAAAATTATGCAAATGAAATTGTAAGAGAAGGTAATAAGGCAAAAGCATACCAAGTTGATGTACTAAATAAGGAAAGCTTAGAAGCAGCACGTGCACAGGTTATTTTAGATTTTGGAACTTGCGATATTTTAATTAATGGTGCAGGTGGAAATAATCCAAGAGCAACAACAACTAATGAATATTACTTCGATGGAGACAAAGATAAAACTGATATCACTACCTTTTTCAATTTAGATCCTAAGGGAGTTGAATTTGTATTTAACTTAAACTTCCTTGGAACATTAATACCAACTCAAGTATTTGCAGAGGATATGTTAAATAAGGATGATGCAAGCATTATAAATATTTCCTCAATGAATGCATTTACACCACTTACAAAAATCCCAGCATACTCAGGAGCTAAAGCAGCAATTAGTAATTTTACTCAGTGGCTTGCAGTTCACTTTGCTAAATCAGGTATTCGTGTAAATGCTATTGCACCAGGATTCTTTGTAACTAAACAAAATGAAGCATTACTATTTAATGAAGATGGTACGCCTACAGATAGAACAGCTAAAATTTTAAATAGTACTCCAATGGGACGTTTTGGTGAAAGCGAAGAACTTATAGGAACATTATTATATCTACTTTCTAAGCCTGCATCTAGCTTTGTTACAGGTGTTGTAATTCCTGTAGATGGTGGATTTAACGCATATTCTGGAGTGTGATTGATTTGAAAAAATTTATGGATGAAAATTTTTTGTTAAGTAATGAAACAGCAATAGATTTATATAATAACTATGCAAGGGAATTGCCGATTATTGATTACCATTGCCATGTAAATCCAAAGGAAATATATGAAAATAAAAAATTTGATAATATTACAGAAGCATGGCTATATGGGGATCATTATAAATGGAGAGCAATGAGAAGTAATGGCATAGACGAAAAATACATTACAGGAGATGGGAGTGATTATGAGAAATTTCTAGCATGGGCAAAAACAATACCTATGGCTATAGGCAATCCTCTTTATCACTGGACGCATTTAGAACTTCAAAGATTTTTTGGAATATATGATGTTCTTGATGAAGAAACTGCTCCATTAATTTGGGAAAAAGCAAATAAATTAATTAGTGGGGAAGGTTTTAAAGTAAGAGACTTAATTATAAAGTCTAAGGTAGAGTATTTATGCACAACAGATGATCCAATCGATACATTAGAGTATCATTTAAAACTTAAGGATGATAAAAGTTTTAATGTAAAGGTACTACCAACCTTTAGACCAGATAAAGCGATGGAAATAAAGGCAGATAACTATATTTCATGGGTAAAAGACTTAGAAAATGTATGTAAAATTAAGATTACTAGTTATGATGAGTTTTTAAAAGCACTTGAATCAAGAATATTATTTTTCCATTCAGTTGGATGTAGAATAGCAGATCATGGCATGAACAATACAGTAGTATATAAAGAAGTTTCAAAAGAGGAAGTTTTAGAAATATTTAAAAAAGCTTTAGAGGGTAAGGATATAAGTGTAGAAGAAGAAAAGAAATATAAAACTTATACCTTTAGATTTGTAGCTAAACATTATTATAAGCTTGGTTGGACAATGCAGCTTCATATTGCAGCTCTAAGAAATAATAACACAAATATGAAGGACAAATTAGGAGCTGATATTGGCTTAGATTCTATAGATGATCAGAGCATAGCATATCCTCTTTCTAGACTTTTAGATTCACTGGAAAAAGAAAGTTCTCTTCCAAAAACCATTTTATATACTTTAAATCCAAAGGATAATTATGTTTTAGGAACTATGATAGGAAACTTCCAAGGTGACAACATTCCAGGAAAAATACAGTTTGGTGCTGCTTGGTGGTTTAACGATAATAGAGATCGAATGGTTGAGCAAATGAAGGCA
>JAJXYA010000230.1 GCA_021780795.1 Bacillota bacterium
ATCAGCTAAAGCTTATGGCGAAAGTGAATATTGGTTTGCTAGTATAAAGGTGGCAACTATTATAATATTTATAGTAGTTGGACTTCTTATGATAGTTGGAATATTTAAAAATCCTTCTCCTGGGTTTAACAATTGGGTATTAACGGATGGGTCTGGTAGAAAGGCCCCCTTTGTAGGAGGCCTTCTGGCACTTATAAATGTATTTTTAGTAGCCGGTTTTTCATTTTCAGGTACAGAAATCGTGGGTCTTGCTGCTGGTGAATCAGAAAATCCAAGTGAAAATGTACCAAAAGCAATTAAAGTTGTATTTTGGAGAATATTGTTGTTTTATATATTTTCAATTGTAATCATTGGATTTTTGATTCCGTTTACAGATAAGAATTTACTTAAAAGCGGTGCGGATAGTATAGCATTTAGTCCTTTTACTATGGTGTTTGAAAAATGTGGGTTAGCCTTTGCAGCAAGTGTAATGAATGCTGTAATTTTAACTTCTGTTCTTTCCTGTGGAAATTCTGGACTATATGTAGCATCACGTATGTTATATTCACTTTCTAAGGAAGGTAAAGCACCTAAGTTTTTATCGAAAGTAAGTAAACGTGGAATTCCAGTTAATGCTATATATATTACTACTTTAGTTGCATGCACCGCTTTCTTTGCTTCTCTTATTGGTGATGGAAAAATATATTATATATTATACAATGCCTCAGGAATAACTTCATTCTTTGCGTGGCTAGGTATAGGAATTTGCCATTATAGATTTAGAAAGGCTTATGTAGCACAAGGAAGAGATTTAAAGGATTTAAAATTTAAAGCAAAGCTGTACCCTTTTGGACCGATTTTTGCTATTGTTTTATGCACCGTTGTTATTTTTGGAGCTAATATATGGGTTTTTCAAGCAGCTAAATTTAGCTGGTTTGATTTTATTACAAATTATATTTGTATTCCAGTATTTATACTTTTATTTATTGGATATAAATTTATTAAAAAGACAAAAGTAGTACCGCTTAAGGAATGCAATTTTGAATATGAAGATTAAAATTGGGTAAAGATAGTATGTTAGAAAGGCTGTGGTTTAATAATTTAATCCACAGCCTTTTTCTTATTCACCCTTTGCTTTTTTTAAAGCTATTTTCTCAAAAAATAATAGAATTTGATTTGCGACTAAAGCTAAACCTGCCGATAAAATTGTTCCCCACAAAATTTCAGTTAAGTAATTCATTCTAAGTCCTTCAAACAATATAATACCAAGGCCGCCAGCATTAACGATTGATGCTATAGTTGCAATTCCTATAGTTGAAATTACAGCTATTCTAGTTCCGCCAAGTATAATTGGCAAAGCTAATGGAAACTCTATTTTTAAGAATAATTGAAAGGGGTTTAATCCCATTCCTTTAGCAGCTTCAATGACGGAAGGCTCTATAGCATTAAAAGCAGCTAAAATATTTCTAACTAATATATATTGATTGTAAATAACGAGTACTACAATTGCAGTAGTTTGTCCCAAACCTAAAAACGGAATAAAAAATGCAAACATTGCAATGCTTGGTATAGAATAAAGTACTCCAAATAAAGATAAAACTATAGCCTGCAATATCTTTGAATGCATTACGATAATTACTAAAGGTATTGCGATAACTAAAGCTATGGCAATACTTAGTGTTACCATATAAAGGTGTTGAAGAAGAAGGGTAAGCATGTCACTATAATTTTCAAATAGATAGTTTATCAAAATATTCACCTGGCCTATCTTCAATTTCTTGTTTTTTATGGGCAAAGGAATTATTTAAATAATCCCATTCTATTTTACCTATAGGTATTTGCTTTTCATCTTCAACAATTATTGTTTTAACGTTGTTACTTAAAAATGTAGTTAAAACATCGTATAAGCTTTGTTTATTTAATACTCTTATAGTGCTGGGCTCAAAAGCTGTATCCAAAGAAATCATAGCGTCTTCTGCCTTTAAAAACTTAAATCTTTGTAGAATATCGTCAGAAGATACGAGTTTTGCAACAAATTCATTTGCTGGTTTAAATAATATATTGTAAGGAGTATCAAATTGTTCAATTTTCCCTTTATTCATTACAATAACTTTATCACCTAGCTTAAAAGCTTCATTAACATCATGAGTTACAAATAAAATTGTTTTATTAAGTTTTTTTTGTATCTTTAAAAGTTCATCTTGAAGATTTTGTCTCGTTATAGCATCGATAGCACCAAAAGGCTCATCCATTAACATTATTTCTGGATCTGCAGCCATAGCTCTAGCTAAGCCTATTCTCTGTTGTTGTCCTCCTGATAATTGTCTTGGATATCTTTTTTTAAAGTTTTCAGGAGAAAGGTTTACTAAATTTAGCAAATCATCTACTCTTGTAGCTATTTTAGCCTTATTCCAATGAAGTATTTTAGGAACGGTTGCTATATTTTCTTCTACTGTCATATGTGGAAACAAGCCGATTTGCTGAATAACATAACCTATTTTTCTCCTATGTTTTTCTACAGGTAAGCTTTTTATGTTTTCACCATAAAAAAGTATTTCTCCACTAGTAGTTTCATATATTCTATTTATCATTTTTAAAAAAGTAGTTTTACCTGAGCCAGAAGTACCTAAAATAGTAACAAAGTTTCCTTCTTCAATTTCTACGCTAATATCTGAA
>JAJXYA010000026.1 GCA_021780795.1 Bacillota bacterium
ATTCTTAAAAATATGTATTAGTTTTTAAACTCCCAATGAATACGCGATTTAATAATTTCTTATTCTTTGAATTTACTTCCTTAACTAACTGCTCAGCTAATGTTAAATGAGTTGGTTCTTCTACTTTATTAATGTATAATATTCGTTTTCCCAGTGCTCCCTTAAACAACCCTTTAGGATGTATAATTAGCTTCAATAGGTGTTCAAATTTAACAGTGTCTTCCTCCTCAGCCCCAGTTATTATGCAGAATATTTTACTTCTATGAACTTTATCTTCATTTATTACCATTCCAAGTGACTGTATATCAATAATCCCTACAGTTTTTGTAGTTTTTTCGTATATAACAGGCTCAGATTCATTCCACCCTTTTAGCTGTTTTTCCTTTGCTCCATCTGCTTCTATTAGTACATAGTCAAAATGCGGTGCTAACTCTTCTAATTCTTTTTCACTTAGTCCCAATATTTTATTTTCTTTATTTATACCTAAGCCTAAAATATAAATTCCACTTTCTTTCATATCCACATACTTAGACAACTTTTTTTTATTAGTGCAGATAAAGTCATACTTCTCTTCTGATGGACGGTATATCTTGGTGGTTGTGGTTACTAGGACCTTATTATTTCGCCGTAGCTCTTCTGCGAGCTTAAATATCATAGTGGTTTTTCCACCTGCTCCTACAAAAGATATAATATCTCTTTCCTCTAATCCAATATGATCACTTAATTTCATAACAGCACCTACTTATTTTATAATAGCACTTACTTATTTTGAAAAATAAAACATGTATCCGTTAATGTGTTTATTTTAATACATATAGTGTAATAATTAAAAATATACAAAATAAGTCTTATAAGACCTATTTTGTATATTTCTACAATATACTTCCAAAACCTTCTCTATTATTAAAATAACTTATGAAATAACAACTTTATTTTTTCTTACTATAGGGTGTATTTGCCATGGGGAGTTTTGTTCTAAATTCACCATCATAATTATAGTAGGCACCAGCGACTGCAGGAGCAGTAGGTATTGAACATATTTCACCTATTCCCTTTGCCCCATATGCAAGTTTAGTGTTTCCTCTACCTAATATGATGCATTCTATTTTTGGCACTTCTGTTGCTTTAAATAATCCTAGTGTTCCAAATTTTGCAGTGGGTACACAGTTTTTAAGTGGATAATCTTCTGTTAGGGCATATCCAAGGCTCATAGCAACCCCGCCTTCAATCTGGCCCTCAATATTTTTAGGATTTATAGGAGTACCAACATCATGAACTGCAATAACCTTTTCAAGGTTACCCTCCTCATCCAAAATAACAACCTGAGTAGCATATCCATAGGCTACATGGCTTACAGGGTTTTGTTTAATTGAATTCATTTTATCAGTTATTCCTTTAAATTCTCCATAAAACTCTTGACCCTCTAAATTTTCTAAGGTTTGATAACTTAATGCATCAAGAAGCTTTTCAGCTGCTTTTTTTGTTGCCTCACCTGTGAATAGAGTTTGACGTGAAGCTGTTGTATTTCCTGAATCAGGAGATACTAAAGTATCTGGTGCTGCATGTACAACTTTATCTTGTGACATATTAAGAGTTTCACAGACTATTTGAGTTAATATGGTTCCAAGTCCTTGTCCAATACACGCTGCACTGGTATGAATATACACTTTGCTATCCTTTATAATCAACTTGCAACGTCCGATATCAGGAAGCCCTACCCCTATTCCACTATTTTTCATAGCACAAGCTATTCCTGCTTTAGGATTTTGTTCACATATTTCTTTTACTGCCTCTAGTGTTTCCACAAGCGATGTTGATGAATCTGCAATTTGACCATTAGGAAGTACCTGACCAGGCCTAATCGCATTCCTATATCTTATTTCCCAGGGGCTTATTCCTATCATTTTTGCAAGCTGATTTAAATTGCACTCCGTTGCAAAACAGCTCTGTGTCACTCCAAAGCCTCTAAAGGCCCCTGCAGGCGGATTATTTGTGTATACTGCTTTTCCAACTATATCAATGTTATTATAATTATAGGGACCTGCTGCATGGGTACAAGCTCTTTGTAGCACAGGACCACCTAAAGAAGCATAAGCTCCTGTATCAGCAATTATAGTAGCTTTCATAGCAGTCAAATATCCATTTTCATCACAAGCTGTTGTAACCTCCATTTCCATGGCATGGCGCTTGGGATGTAACATTATACTTTCACTGCGGCTTAAGGCAAACTTTACAGGTTTCTTACATACAAAGCTAAGAATCGCTGCATGGTGTTGAACGCTCATATCTTCTTTTCCACCGAACCCACCACCAACCATTTTACTTATTACTCGTACTTTGCCTTGGTCGAGGCCTAAAGCTTCTGCACATTCCTTTCGTGTTTGATAAATTCCTTGGTCGGCACAATATATTATTATCCCATCATTACCATCTGGCTCTGCAACTGCAGTTTCTGTTTCTAAAAAAGCATGTTCTGTAAAGGGTGTGCTATATTTATTGGTTACAACATATTTTGATTTTTTTATATATTTATCTGCATTACCAAAGACTAAATTTTCAGTTGTAAGTATATTACCGCTGGCGTGTATCTGAGGTGCATCTCCCTTTAGCGCGTCTTCAGGGCAAGTAACGGGGGATAGTTCTTCAAAATC
>JAJXYA010000350.1 GCA_021780795.1 Bacillota bacterium
TATAATTGAAAACAGATTAGTCGGAATGAAATCAAGAGGTGTATATGAAACACCAGGTGGTACAATATTATATTCAGCACACAATGAATTAGAGTATTTAACTATGGAAAAAAATACTTATCATTACAAGCAACTTATTGCAAATAAATATGCAGAACTTGTTTATGATGGTTTATGGTTTACAGGACTTAAAGAAGCTTTAGACGCATTTATAGATAAAACTCAAGAAACTGTAACAGGAACAGTAAAACTAAAGTTATATAAAGGAAACATAAAGGTTGCAGGAACAGATTCAGAATATGCTCTTTATGATGAGGGCATTTCATCCTTTGGTGCAAGTGATTTATATAGTCATAAAGATGCAGAAGGTTTTATAAACTTATTTAGCTTACCATATAAAATAAAGGCAATGAAAACTCCAAAGGAAGGTAAATAATATGAAGCTTTGGGGCGGAAGGTTTAAAGATAGCGAAAGTAAACTTATGGAAGATTTTAATAGCTCCTTAAGATTTGATAAAACATTATATTTTGAAGATATAACTGGTAGTATTGCTCACGTGAAAATGCTAGTTAAATGTAAAATAGTAACAAAAGCAGAAGGAGATGAAATCATTTCTGGTTTAAAAGCATTGCTTCTTGAAGTGGAAAGTGGTAAACTATTAATTGAAGGCGATTTTGAAGATATTCACAGCTTTGTAGAATCAAACCTCATTAGTAAAATAGGAGAAACAGGGAAGAAGCTTCATACAGCTAGAAGTAGAAATGATCAAGTAGCTTTAGATATGAGGTTATATTCAAAAAAGAAAGCTAAAGAGGTAGTAGCTAATTTAGAAGGGCTTTTAATGGCCCTAAAAACTGTAGGCGAAGAAAATAACTATATTATGCCTGGTTATACACATCTTCAAAGGGCACAAGTAGTAACATTTAAACATCATATGTTAGCATATCACAGTATGTTTACTAGGGATAAAGCTAGAATTATAAATGCTATAGATATAATGGATGAAAGTCCTCTTGGCTGCTGTGCACTAGCAGGTACAACATATGATACCGATAGAGATTTTACTGCTAAGGAATTAGGTTTTAAAAAGCCTGTTGATAATTTCCTTGATGGAGTGAGCGACAGAGATTATTTAATAGAATTAAGCTCCGACTTTTCAATAATAATGATGCATTTAAGCAGATTAAGCGAAGAAATAATCTTATGGAGCTCAAAGGAATTTGATTTTATTAGATTAAGTGATGAATTTTCTACAGGAAGTAGTATAATGCCTCAAAAGAAAAATCCTGATGCTGCTGAACTAATTAGAGGAAAGACAGGAAGGGTTTACGGAGATTTAATGGCAATTTTAACAACAATGAAAGGCATTCCTCTTGCTTATAATAAGGATATGCAGGAAGATAAGGAAGGTTTCTTTGATTCCATTGAGACTACCCTTAGCTCTATAAAAGTAATGTCTGGAATGTTAAAGACAATGAAGGTTAATAAAGAATCAATGTTTAATTCAGTAAAGAAAGGCTTCTTGAATGCTACAGAAGCAGCAGACTATTTAGTAAATAAAGGTATGGCCTTTAGAAATGCACATAGAGTAATAGGAGAGATAGTAATATATTGTGAAGATAATAATATTGCTATTGAGGAACTTTCTTTAGAAAAATTAAAAATGTTTAGTGATTTATTTGATGACGACATTTATGAATTCATTGATTATGAAAATACTTTAAATAAAGGCATCAAAAATAACATGAAATAAATTACGCAACTTGAGAGGTCAACTCACATGACTTTTCGAGTTGCTTGCTTTTTAAGGGGGGGAATAAAATGCATTATGAATTTTCATTAAATAGCCACAAAGCGATGATAAATTTTACAGCAAGATATTGCGAAACCCATGAACAACTTTTAGAAAGTAAAGGCTTTAAAAGGGTGCTATTAGCATATATAAAGTCTTTAAAAAAAAGAAGCTCAAATGTTTATGTTAATGTTAAAGACGGTATTGGCGAAATAGATGACGATAAATTATCAGATTATGTTATTTATATTGTAAAGCTTTTACTCATAATGGATAGAAAGGCTATTTTGAAATTTAATGATGATTACAGCTTTATATTAAATAATGATAATTTATTGGTTCATTTTATCGATGGCTTATATAGCTTCTGGAGACGTCTTGAAAGGTATACTATTGTATATAACAATTCTACAAATCAAGGTCTTGAAAATATGAGTTTTATTGATGCAAATACTAAATTTTCAAAGCTCATAAAAGATACATACAGAAAAATAAAAGAAAATATTGAAGGACAAAAGCCTAAGGTATATAGACAGCTTCCTGCAGGAGGAAATGTGGGATTGATATTAAACAATTATTCTTGGAATATACCAGAAGAATATGAATGTTTAGCAGCTATTCCTTTTATAGATACCGTTTCTATAGAAACACCATTTATAATTTATCCTAAGAGAAATACAAGAGATGGAATATTTTCAGAAACCTTTCAAAATCCATTATCAAATTGTGAAATAAATAATGAAAACTGGTTTTGCTTTCCTGCAAAGGTAGGAAAACTTTTAGCTTTTATTTATTTTCATAAAGATTTTATAAGTCATGGAATATCTCTTTGTAACTTATTTGAACTTGCAAGA
>JAJXYA010000086.1:0-9439 GCA_021780795.1 Bacillota bacterium
ATAAAAAATTAGAGCCTGTAATGGACCCTGAAAATGACTGTAACTTATCCGAGTAATGTAGTATTTAATGAGTTCAAAAATTCACGATACACATCATATTATGATGTATTTGCATTAAATTTAAATGACCCAGCAACAGCTGAATTCTTAGCAAGATACACTGTATTAATGACCACAAAGACATGTCTAAATCAAGACTTAGTTCTTTTAACAGAGAATAAACAAGTGGGGTTTTCTCTATATTTTAATGCTTCTGGATATGGAGGAGACGAGTTTTCCTTGTGTGGTAAGGGAACGTTAGCAAAACGAAAAGAAGCTAGAAAAGTATTACTTCATGGGTTGGGTTCAGCAATTGAATATGACAATAACAATAAAACAATAGAAGATGTTAGACGAGATACATTGTATGCATTCTCTGAATACATTGCAGCTAATTCATGTTCAACACTGTCATTACAAAATTATGTAACACCGCTCACAACATACATTAACACATGGCTTGTAAAAATGCTTGGGTAATATGTTATTAATAAATAACATAAGATTTATAACATAAATGGCTAAAATAACTATTTCAAAACAGAACACAAAGTTAGGAAAAATTCCTAGCTTTTCATTACCTACAATATCCACATGTCCAGGAGCTACCTCATGGTGTTCAAAAGCCTGTTATGCTGCAAAAGTAGAACGTATTTATAAGAATGCAAAAAAGTCTTATGAAGAAAACTATAAAGCAACTGAGGAAGCATCATTTGTTGACCAAATGGATATTGTTATTAAAAAGCTTTTAGCTAAAAATATTTTAACAATGAGATTGCATGTTTCAGGAGACATATTTTCAATAAAATATGTTTATGACTTAATAAAAATTGCAAAAAATAATCCTACAATGAAATTTTATTCTTACACGAGAAGTTGGAGACTTTCTAATTTTCTTCCACATTTAGAGATATTAAGAAGTCAACCCAATGTAGAACTATTTGCATCATTAGATGATGAAATATTAGCACTAAAAATACTGCCTCCAAATACTTGGAGGGTATCATATGTTGGTTTGCATGATATAAATATGTTCTCTTCTTTAGTATCAAGACAAACAATTATATGCCCAAACCAGGTTCATAAAAAGATGCTATGTGATACCTGTAAATTTTGTTTTAATGACAAGCTAAAGACAACTACAAGATCAGTGTATTTCATACAGCACTAATATAAAATATTAAATATAACATTACTAGGAGAAGCTTATGCAAATTCCAACAATATCTGGAGAGACAAAAATAAATACAATGCTAACAGCCGCTATGGAGGTTACTGTTAGAAAACTTATTGCTGAGGGAAAATTAAGTGAGGAAGTTGGCAATGATTTTATTAGCAGTAATGTTTGCCTTTATGCTGATGATGACATCCCTATGTGGGTTAAGATTAAACAATACTTACACATAGAACCTAAATCAGGATACTGGACACCAGTAATTTTATCTGCTACTAGGCCACCAGATAATAAGAATTAAATATAGAATATTACTACTACATACAAGGTATTATACCTATGTCTTACGCCGATACAACTAAAAATGTCATCTCATTTTTACTATCCAAGATACCTTCACCTATTACGTATTTAAAGAGTGTAATTAGAGAAGATACTCAAGATAGAGTTTCTGCTTTCCTGGCTGTTTTAGCTGGCATAGCTTTGGTTATTGGATTTTTAGTAATACTTACATTTATTACCTTTTTAAAAAGGCCTCTAGGTTCAGAGTTAATAACAATATCTGGTGCTTTAGTAGTATTGGCAACATTTTCCAAGGTTGACAGAAATGACTCAACTGTATTAACTGTTACAGATAAGCCAAAAATTAATAATGATGATACTAAAAAAGATGATACAAACTAATGTTTAATTTATCAAGTATATTTTCAGAAATAAAAATATCACTTAAACCATACATATATGCCTGTATATTTATTTTAATTTCCTTACTTGGACTTAAGGGCTGGGAATATTACAAGAATAAATTACAGGTAGCTCATGATCAGCTAACAGTTTTAAACAACGAGTATAACAAGAAAATTAATGACATAACAACACAGTATAATGCGATAAAACAAGAAAAGACCCAGGTTGAGTCTAAGAATGCTTCTCTACAAAAAGATGCTGATTATTGGAAAAAACGTGCTGCAGATATACCAATGCCACCACCTACACCAAATCCGCCAGCAGATAACAAAGTAATAGTAGAGGATTTATCTAAGGCTGGTGTTGTATTTGTACAAGTTCCAGCATCTCCAACAAACTATATAACTGGTGAAGTGTCTTTACCAAAAATTTGGACTTGGAATAAGGATGCATTAAGAGTTCCTGGGCTTGAGCTAAAACTTACAACTACACAAACAGCTCTAAATAAGTCAGGTGAGCTAGTAACAAATCTAAATAAAACAATAGACCTTAGCAATAAAGTAATAATTGCTGGTGATCAACGTGAACAACAGCGTATTCAACAGGTAGATTTACTAAATAAGCAGGTTAAAATAACCACAGATCAAGTTAAAGCAGAGAAAGTAAATGGGTGGTTGAAAGCTGGTATAGCTTTAGCTGTTGGTTATCTAGGTGGAAGAGCTGTTAAATAGCAATACATTAACAAGTTATATGAGAAGGATTTCATGTCTGAACTAGTAGAGACAGAAATTAATAATAAGTTAAAACTTGTAAGTTTTGGATCTCTGACTAAGCTTGGAGTTAAATGGGAAAAGCTGATTAAGGCTAATCCAGCTCTACAACTAAAGTATGACAAATACATTAAGGCTAGAAAAGATTGGATTATGGTGAATATTGACTTCTCACAAATTGAAGTCTATATGTTGGCATCATTAAGTAAAGATCCAAATCTTATTGCGGTTGTAAACTCTGGTGAAGATGTTCATAGCAAAAACGCATCAACAGTCTATAAAATTGATTACAAGGATATCAAAGCAAAACTTGCTAGTGCTGAAGCTTCTGATGATAAAGACAAAATAAATTATTATAAAATGCTATGGGATGATTTTTATTCTAAACGTAAATCAATTAAAAGTTTAACTTTCTCTATCTTATATGGTGCAGGTTCTAGTAAAGTAGCATCAGATTTAAGAATTACTATACCAGAGGCAGAAAAACTGATTAATGATTTTTACACAGCATATCCAAAGGCAAAGGAATGGCAAGATTACACATTTCTAAATGCCATTAAAAATGGATATATAGAAACCCCATTAGGACGTAAACGAGAAACTCCACTAATTAAAGGTAGATTAGATGCATACAAAGCATTAGTAAAAAATGATAGAAGTGCAAGTTTGTCATTAAAGCGATCTAAAGAATACTGGAAACTGCGTGACGAACAGAAGCAGTGTAAAAATTCTTTAATTCAAAGCACAGCTACAGATTATGCCAGTTTAGCTGCAATTAAAGTACATAGAATGTTTAAAAAAAGTAAATTACAAGCTAAACTATATTTTTGGGTTCATGATAGCATTGTATTTCATTGTCACATAGATGATGCAATTTTAGCAATTAAGCGTGTTTGTGACATAATGGAAGGTCCAACTATTAAGTATAAAGGTGACCCAGTTAACTATCGTGTAGAGGCTGAAGTAGGATACACTTATGAATATATGCAAAAAATAGAACGGGATCTTATTATTAACAATGCTCTAACAAAGGATATTATTTTAGAAAAACTTAATAAGTCATTAGATGATGATGTCAATAAAGCCTTTAAACTAATCATTAAGTCTACTAGCACAGAAATGGGAAATATTAAAGACTATATTGCTGTGATGAAAGAGACCAAATCAGATTATTTTAATGAGCTTGTTGAGAAACTTGGCTTAGGGGTTAATACTCCTGATGAATATATGTCATTGCTAAATAATGTCACATTAACAGAATATCTTGAAAGTTCTGATACATTGTCATCTATTGATGAGGATACAGACTAATGGCATCTGATAAATATAGTATATTAGATAACTTGAATACAAAACTTGGGGTTGACGATGAAGACCTAACAAGACTAGTTGATATTGTTATCGAAGAAGAAAAACAAATAGCCTCTTATAAAGATGTAGTTTGTGATACTGTGAATGCTTATCACAATGAAAAAAAAGAACTGATAACATTAATTGAAGAGTTAGTTACTGTATTATCCGCTGCTATGGATAGGCCAGAAAATCAAACCAAGAAGCAGGAAGAACTATTAAAAGATACATGTTCTAATTTATTAATTAAAGCATTTTCAATTTTAAACCATTAAAGCTATAATTAATAAACTAGCAACAAGGATATTAGCTATGTTAAATAATAAAACTACTACTGTGTTTACAAATAAGGTTGCTACTGCTTATGAAAAACACAATGCTGTTGGTGTAAATTCCGCTTGGCAAACAAGCAATATTGTTCCAAGTCACTATCTACAGGAAAGTGCTAACTATGAAGAAAGTCCATATTTTGAATATAATGTAAAAATTACATATTAATTTAATGTAATTTAACGTTTAATATTATTCTATTTGGAGAGTTAATGGCTACATTAAAGCCTTACGATATTAGTACAGAAGAAAAACGAGAAGAATTTCTTGTTAGTTATATGCCATATGTAGAGTCAATAGCTAAATCAGTAGTAAGGAAATTCCACTGTTCTCAGGATATTGGAGATTTAATCTCATGTGGGTACAATGGATTACTAGAAGCCTCAAACAATTTCGACCCAACAAAAAATGTAACTTTTCAGTATTATTCGTATCTTAGAATTTATGGTAATATGGTAGATTATCTACGTAAATTATATGCAGGTACAAATACCACTGTTGCACTTAAAAAGAAAATTAATGAGCTAAATGACATAAATAAAAGTATGCATAATGGCGAAGATATTACAACAGAAGATTTAGCTGATGCACTAAATATGCCAGTTAACAAGTTACAAAAGCTTCAAAATAAAATTAATAACACTACATATGTTATGACATTTTCAGAAATGGCTAATACACAGCCAGATGAAAACCATAACAATATAGCTAATACTTTTGCAGATACCTCAAAAGCTCTATCTGAAGATGATGTAATTTTAGTAGAGCAACTGTGGGGACGTATGGAAAAAGCTTTTTCAGATAAAGAGCTTGGTATAATGAAGAGTATTTATTTAGAGGATAAGACATACCCAGAAATTTCAGATACATTAAACATTTCTGCTAAAAGGATTTCTCAGATTCATCTTAAGTGCTTAAAGCGACTACATAAAATAGTGAGTCCACCTAAACCAACTAGGAACACACAACTTTGTGCTAGCTAATACAAACTTTATGCCTTTGTAAATAGTTCAAAATTAAACATATGAGTAAAAAACTTGATATATCAGTTCTTCAACAAGCTGCTAAAAAGAATGGCGGCCTTTTACTATCTCAAACATATGAAAATAGTAAAACAAAGTATTTTTGGAAATGTAACAAAGGCCATGAATGGCAAGCAATAGCATATCCTATTATAAACGGAATAGCTTGGTGTGCCCAATGTTCTGGTATAGCAGCTTACAATGAAAATCAAGTTAAATCTCTTGGACTTCAAAAAGGATTTGAACTAATTCCAGAGCTTGCGAAATATAAAAATAATAAAACAAAGCTATGGTGGTTATGCAAAAATAACCACAAGTTTACCTCTCGTTTAAATGATATTGTTTCTGGATATGGCTGCCCAGAATGTAGTAGAGTTAAAGTTCCTGATATATCTAAACTACAAGCACATGCTGAATCTCTGGGTGGCAAACTAATATCCACAAAATATATTAATTGTGATACTAAATATGAGTGGTCTTGCAGTAAGAATCACACATGGACTGCTACATGGCATATGATATCGGGAGGTAATTGGTGTCCGTATTGTAAAAAATGTAAAACAGAATTCGAATGTAAACAAATAATAGAACAATTAACAGGTAAACAATTTAATAAGTGCCGTATTATACCTTTTAATAATAGTAAATTAGAACTAGATGGCTATAATGAAGAGCTAAAAATAGCATTTGAATATAATGGTATTCAACATTATACCTTGTGTAATTGGCTTCATAAAACTAAAAAAGAGTTTGAATATCAAAAAGAAAAAGACACGTTTAAGAAGATATGGTGTAAAGAAAATAACATTAAATTAATATCAATACCATATATTGAACGTTCTAATTTGAGACAATACATAGAAAAGGAATTAAAGCAATGACAATAACAAAACCTATGTTAGCAGTTGATTTAAAAATGAATTGGGATGCAGTAAGTTATCCAGTATATGGGACACCCAAACTGGACGGTATTCGTTGTTTGAAAGTTCAATCTGGTGTAGTTAGTAGAACATTTAAGGCTATTCCAAATACTGATATTAGAACTACTTTGCTACAAATTTTGCCAAACATTAATGATGTTGGTCAATCTGATGGGGAGCTAATTGCTGGAAATTTCCAGGAAACAACCCACAGAGTTATGAGTGAGAATGCAAAAGAACCGGGATGGAAATATTATATGTTTGATCTTGTCAAACAAGGCTTTGAAGATGAACCATACCTTTCTCGTGTAGAAAACCTAAAAAATTGGTATGAAAAAATTCCAGCATCTTCAAAGGAACTAATTTCATTAGTTTTACCAACACAGCTTAATAATAAAAAAGAAGTAGAAGCTTTTGAACAAAAATGCCTAGACCTTGGTTATGAGGGCATTATTTTACGAACTAATTCCCGATACAAATGTGGTAGATCAACCTTGTCTGAGCAATATCTAGTTAAATTAAAGCGTTTTGAAGATAGTGAAGCTGAGGTTATTGGATTTGAGGAATTAATGCACAATAATAATACTGCTGAAAAGGATAATTTTGGTAGGACTAAGCGTAGTAGTCATCAAGAATGGCTTTCTGGTGCTAATACACTTGGAAATCTAATTGTTAAAGACATTAAAACTGGACTAACATTCAAGATTGGTACTGGCTTTAATGCTGAACAACGAAACAGCTTCTGGAAAATTAAAGAAACCCTTATTGGGCAAATAGTCAAATATAAGTTTTTTCCAGTTGGTATTAAAGAATTACCCAGGCATCCAGCCTTTTTGGGATTTAGAAGCCTTAAAGATATGTAAATAAAGGCCATTATGAATTATAACAAATACATAATCTTGTCTATACAAGATCTAGCTACAAGTAATTTCATTCATGAAGTAGCATTTAGTGAAGACGATTACTATATTCTTTCACCTACTCCACTAATGTATGCAGTTTCATCGCATAGTGTTTCTTCACTTATTGAAGCAAAGGAGATATTAGATAGTGCTTGCAATAGTATATACAGTGTTCCATGTTTGCAAACTGAAGAGTTGTTTCCTTCGTCTGGTTCATCTGATGAGTATGATGTAGAACAGACACCAGCATATATTAATAATTTTGTTGTATATAATTTAATAAACTATTCCGATAATTATACTAGTAGTGATATAGTTAAACAAATCAAGAAACTACCTAAGAGACGATTTCAAGTAGTAGAAACTTTTGCTAATATATTACCAGCTAATCCATTAGCTGTATATGCTGGAGACTAGTTATGAAAAATACTGTTAATGCTCTATCAGCAAAAGAGCACAATAAATGGCTTAAAGAAGAAAAGAAACAAGATAAGATGCTTAGAAAAGAGAAACGTAATAAAACTATTGTTAAAACTAGAAAAGTATTACCTGTCTTGGATTAAAAATATGCAATATATGCTAGAAACATACACGGGTCTTAGATTATACTTTACTGAATATTCATTTGACTTTGCCCTTAACAAAATTGATATAAGTTTTATTAACCACTATTATTGGAAAGATCCATTTTTAGCTACATCAAATGACTTAGTGATGCTTTTTAATTCTAAAGCAGAAATTAAAACTTTTAGACTAACGTCGCCAAGTTTTCATAGATCTTTAAAACGACACAAATTACTACAAAAAATGATAACAGTAATTGAAGTTAGCTAATAAAATTAGGCCAACCATTAGATCAATTTCTTCTGGTTGGCCTTTTTTTGCGTCTATTCAAAATTTCAGCTTTTTTACTGAATATGCCTATTATAAAAAATGTCACTTGGGTCAGTATAATAAGAGTCACTATTATCTAAGTCATCTAAAGTTACAGTAGGATCTGTGTGTAGATAAGCATCATCTTCGGAAGCGTCATCCTTATCTATATCATTTTCAAGTTGGTCCTGATTATCGTTGTTTAATAAGTCATCACCCTTAGAGATAAGATCTAAAATATCTATGTCATACATAGAATTAAAATCATCAATAGTTCTAGTTATAGTTTCCTCTGCACCATCCTCATCACGAATATCTCTAAACAAGGGTATTTTAGAAACTATCTTGTCAAAATACTCAGGAAGATCAGCCTTGTAAATAACTCCTGATGCTTCCTCATCAGCTTTTGCTGGAAATTCTGAGGTTGAAAACAGCAGCTTGGAATCATCACCATCAACAATAAAAGTTATAGTGAATAAGGGATCTTCGTTGTGAGTAAACATAAAATATTCTTTCTATTAGTTAATTATCTGTTTAAAACTAGGGATTAAAGGTTCCAGATGGTATTTTATTGAATGCAAAATTAGCAATTGGGTTTTGGTTCTGTATTATTTGTGGTTTTGGCGGTGCTGTTGGTGTTATATTTCCAGCCCCTTGTGGAGCTGGATTTGACTGAACTACTTGGTTACTTAGAGGTATTTGTGGAAGTGTGGCAACTGGAATACTACTTCTATTCCATGAAGGCATATTGTTATTTTGTGGACCTACACCCTGTGGTGGAAGTTTAGAGGGTGTTTGGTTTAGTAAAGACCCTTGAGTATATGTAGAAGCAGGCTGTATTTGATTAGCTGGCTTCTGGGTGACTCCACCATTACCAGCTCCTGGTGGAGCTTGTTTAGAGACAGTAGTTGGTGCTGGTTGTGTAACTGCTTGTTGTTGTGTAGTAGGTGCGGGTTGTTGTGGTGTTGATGGCTGTTGAGTTGTTGGTGGTGTCTGTTGTGTTGGTTGCTGCCCAGGAGCCATATTACTCTGAGCTTTTCTAATATTTGTAACAATAAAATTGGTTAGTTGCTGGTACAATGTAGCAGCTTCTTGTGAGGTTAAAGTTTGTTTTGAAGATATTTGTTTTTCCATCTGACTTGCTAAAGTCTTTAGTTGTTCAATAGCATCTATTGTTGTAGCTTTTAAATTGCCAGTCATTTGCTGTGGAGAAATAACCTGCAATGGTTGAGTAGATGCTCTAAGTCTATCTTCTGCAGAAGCTGGTTTATAACCAGCATTAGTATATTGCTGTGCTAGATACTTTCCAGTTGGGGAATTAGGATCTATTCCTTTAAGGCCTACAAACTTGCCATCTGGTCCAACAAACAAG
>JAJXYA010000086.1:9449-10770 GCA_021780795.1 Bacillota bacterium
AACCGCCATTAATTATTGCACTATTAGTTTGTAATGAATTAGCTGCTGTGTTTGCAACAGCTCTGGCAACATTAGCTGGAGCAGCACCAACTGTTGTTGCTGCGTTACCAACTGCATTAGCAACTTTACTTCCTGCAGATGCAATAGAGTTTCCAACCCGGCTAAAAAATCCAGCTTCTAACAATGTAGTATTTGTTAAATTTAACTCATTTAATACTTTGTCTAAAACAGCCTTTTTCATATAAATTCCTTAATATTTAACTGTAGTTAGTAAAAATTTTACAACTATCCAAACGAGTATTCCAGATAGCATTGCAAATATTTTACTAGACAGCAATTTTTGTATGTTTACTACCAGTTTATCAGTAGGAGCATACTGTGCCCCAGTCTCCTGTAAGCTGGCTGCAACATACAAAGGTTTTAATTTATTTTGTAGAAGATCTTCAAAAGAGCTTAATTTAGTTTTTAACTCAGTTAGTTGTTCGGTATTTTTATTAGATAATTCAATATTACTATCTAGTAGTTCATGAATAAAAGCTATTTCATGTCTTATCTCTGTTAAAGCTACTTCTCTTTCTAAGTCTGAATCGAGAATCGCACTAACTCCTCTAGCATATTCAGCATTACTTTCTATTACTAAAGTCAAAGCCTCAAGTAATGGATTATCCTCTAAGTGCTTTTTTGCTTGTGCTGACAGAAAGGCCAAATCCTCGTTAGAAGTTTTTCGTGGTTTAATCTCTTCTGTCATGTAAATACTCATTAGTTAAATTCTTAGTTTTTCTATAGGTTTCATATTTGGTTATTGAGGATTTTAACTCATTTAACGAAACACTTAATGCTTGACAACAAAGAAATAGTTTTGACATAGGATCTTTTAGGTTGCTGTCATCAAATTCGTTGCCAATAAGATCACTGGTATACATTAGTTTAATATTTGCTGTGTGATTAATCGGTGATGGCGTCATTAGTGGCAGCTGTTCCAGGAGATATTGCAACATATCCAGTGCCAGCTAATGAGGCACTGTGAACTTTATTTGTTAAAGGTATAATTATTTCATTAACAAATATAAGATAGTCAGTAACGGTGCTAAAAACTATTTGGTTTCCACCATAAGCAACTGAAAGAGTTCCAGCTTTTTTTAACAGAGTTTCGTCATATGTTATATTACCAGCACCTTTTAAGTTGGCAGATTGTAACGTAGTAGAGTTAAGGGATGTTTGAGTTGTCATATTAGTTCCTATAATTTAATTATCTTGCTAAATATTATTCCATTCTTGTAATAGCCCACATATCCATAGCTAATTCTGGATTAGTAATAAA
>JAJXYA010000488.1 GCA_021780795.1 Bacillota bacterium
TGTTAAAGTTTTTTGTGATGATAAAGACTATAACGATAGGATAAATGTTCGGTTTAACTTTTATTTAAGCATAACTTTGTACAGAATAATAGCAAAGCAATTTTTAAAATTTAAGCTGGAAGCTTTTATTAGGGATAATTATTTCTTTTTAAAAAGCAGTGAGGTTGAAGATATTAAAAGAATGTGTAAGGAAGCTTTTATTTATGAGGGGAAAATAAAAGATGAAAATAATGTTTTTTATATAAATAAAAGAAACATTATTTCAAAAAAAATAGCAAAGTGTCTTGAGGAATATTTAGAAATAAATGTAGATGGGTTAACAACCTTTAGAACAAGGCAATTTGAAAAATACTTTTTTTCTATAGTGGATAGAGTTATTGAAAAATATATGGCAGAAAAGGAGTACAAAGAATTTATTAAGCTTTTAAAATATTTTGTTGAAATACAAGAGAGCAAATTAAATGAAATAAACATATATATAAACAAAAAAGGAGAATATTTCATAAAGGATAATATAGAATTTAAAGAGATAGCAGCAATAATACATGAGAATAGTTACTCCAAATTAAGAAATGAGGCTTCAGTAGAAGATATAATAATAAGTGAGCTTATTACGATAGCACCTAAAAAGATTATCATTCATGGTGAGGACAACTGTAGAAATAAGGAATTTTTAGCTACTATAAAAAGTGTTTTTGATAATAAGGTTGAGATATGCAATAATTGTGATTTTTGTAAGGATAATAATTTAGTATTGACATAATTAAGGGTTTGACATAAAATATGACTATATAAATGACTATGAAGAGGAAGAGTAAGTTGAAAAACTGTTCTAAGAGAGAGAAGCTATTAGCTGAGAGGCTTCTTGAATAAGTGTCACTGAAAACCACCTTGGAGTTGAAGACTGAATTTAGTAAGTTTATTCCGCTAGCTGGCGTTAGAGTATCGAGTGAATAAAACATTTTTTTGTTTTGTTAATTTGGGTGGAATCGCGAAATTACTCGTCCCATTATTGGGACGGGTTTTATTTATTTTTTGAAAGAGAAGGAGGAAGCAAAATGTTAAAGGTAACATTAAAGGATGGAAAAGTTTTAGAGGTTGAAAAAGGAACAAAAATTGCAGATGTTGCAAAGAGCATCAGCACTGGGCTTTATAAAAAGAGCTTGGGAGCAAAGCTTAACGGAAAAAGGGATGAACTAATGACTTCTATTGAAGAAGATAGTAATCTTGAAATATTAACTTTTGAAGATGAAGATGGAAGATGGATTTTAAGGCATACAGCATCGCACATATTAGCACAGGCAGTAAAAAGACTTTATCCAGAAGTAAAGCTTGCTATTGGACCGGCTATAGATAACGGTTTTTACTATGATTTTGATGCGGAATTTCCAATTACAGAAGAACTTTTAGGAAAAATAGAAAAGGAAATGGAAAAGATAGTAAAAGAAAATCTTGAACTTGAAAGATTTGAACTTCCTAGAGATGAAGCAATTAAGTTTATGGAACAAAAAAGTGAACCATATAAGGTTGAACTTATAAAGGATTTACCTGAAGGTGAAATAATCTCCTTTTATAAACAAGGAGAATTTGTAGATCTTTGTGCAGGCCCTCATGTAGAGGCTACAGGAAAGGTTAAGGCACTTAAGCTTTTATCAGTTGAAGGTGCATATTGGAGAGGAAATGAAAAAAATAAGATGCTCCAAAGAATATATGGAACTGCTTTCATTAAAAAAGCTGATTTAGATGAATATTTAAATATGCTTGAAGAAGCAAAGAAAAGGGACCACAGAAAAATAGGTAAGGAATTGGATTTATTCAGTTTAAACGAAGAAGGACCTGGTTTTCCATTTTTCCATCCAAAGGGTATGGTAATAAGAAATATTTTGGAAAGTTACTGGAGAGAAGTTCATGTTAAAGCTGGCTATGATGAAATAAGAACACCTATAATTTTAAATGAAGCTTTATGGCATCAATCTGGTCATTGGGATCACTATAAGGAAAATATGTATTTCACAAAAATCGATGATGGCGATTACGCAATAAAACCAATGAACTGCCCAGGCTCAATGCTTGTATATAAAAACTCCTTACATTCATATAAAGAACTTCCAATAAGACTTGCAGAACTTGGACTTGTTCATAGACATGAAAAGTCTGGTGCTCTTCATGGACTTATGAGGGTTAGAAATTTTACTCAAGATGATGCACATATATTTATGACAAAGGATCAAATTACAGATGAAATACTTTCAGTAATAAAGCTTATAGATTCCTTTTATAAGGTATTTGGATTTGAATATAATGTGGAACTTTCTACTAGACCAGAGGATTCTATGGGAAGCGATGAAGACTGGGAAGCAGCTACTAATGGACTAAGAAACGCCTTAGATGCAGCTGGGTTAAAATTTAAAATTAATGAAGGAGATGGAGCGTTTTATGGTCCTAAAATAGATTTTCATCTTAAAGATTGCATAGGAAGAACATGGCAATGCGGAACTATACAGCTAGATTTCCAAATGCCTGAAAGATTTGACTTGAGTTATGTAGCAGCAGATGGTGAAAAGCATAGACCTGTTATGGTTCATAGAGTTGTTTTTGGAAGTATAGAAAGATTCATTGGAATACTTATAGAGCACTATGCAG
>JAJXYA010000018.1 GCA_021780795.1 Bacillota bacterium
TTCCATATGTTGCTATAATAACAGCTATTCATGCAGCTCTAATTGGAAGTGGCATTATTGCAAAAGAGGAAAGAGATAAAACTACTGAATTTTTGATGGTAAAGCCTGTATCAAGAACTATTGTAATAACTTCAAAACTATTAGCAGCACTTTTTAATATTGTAGTCGTAAATATAGTTACCCTTATTTCTTCAATAGCTTTTGCAGAAGTATATAATAAAGGGAAATCTATAAATCATGAAATTATTATGTTTTTATTAAGTATGTTTATTATGCAGCTAATATTCATGTCTATTGGGGCATTTTTAGCTGCCTATATGAAAAATGCCAAAAGTTCAGGCTCTATGGCAGCTATTATAGTGATAGTTTCATATGTAATATCAAAGATTACTGATGTAACAAATAAATTAAATGGGCTCAATATATTGTCACCTTTTAAATACTTTGATTATCAAGGTATTGTAAATGGAGATAACTTAAATTTTTTAATAGCTCTATTGTCTTTATTGATAGTTTTGGTTTTCTCTGCCTCAACTTATTATTTTTACTTAAGAAGAGACTTAAGAGTATGAGGGAAAAAGGATAATATTTTTCTATTATGAAACACTATCAATTACAGCATGAACTTAGTATAATATTGCGAAGCTTTCTAGTAACGGAGTTTGTACCAGCATCAGTTTTTTGCATCATGAATAAAATCGTAAGATTGTCTGAAGGGCAATTGCATAAATATGAACCTAGCCAACCATCCCAACCATATTCACCTAGGGGTGCAAAATCACCAGCTTTTGTGCAGTCAGTCATTACTCGCATTAAGTTTCCGTAGCTGAAACCACAAAAGGTAGACCAAAGATTAAGACCTTTTTGCTGAGAAGTTGTTAGGGTTGCTGAAGTCAGGTATTTTACTGTTTTAGGACGTAAAATTTGAGTGCCATTTAAGCTTCCATTATTAATAAGCATTGTTGCAAATTTTGCGTAATCATCTATAGTTGAAACAAGACCAGCACCACCAGATTCGAAAGCAGGCTTTCTATCCATTTTATGATTAATGGCTAAATGATTGGTAGTGTATTCATTAAGTTTTCCATTTTCATCCGCTTCATAGGTTTTAACAAGGCGATTTCTTTTATCTTTTGGAAGCCAAAAATCAGTTTCAAGCATCTCTAAAGGTTCAAAGATTTCGTCTTTTAAAAATTGACCAAAGCTTTTATTACTGACAACTTCTATTACCGCACCTAAAACATCAGCAGAAAGCCCATATTCCCAAACAAAACCAGGTTGAAAAGCAAGAGCACATTTTCCTAACTTATTCATTGCATCTATTGTGCTCATAGGTGAATTACTAAATAGTCTTTCATCTAATTCCTTAAGCAAATTTTCTGTATCCTTTCCAGCTATACCATTACCTCCATATACAATTCCAGAAGTCATGGAAAGTAAATCCTTTAATGTTACAGCTCTTTCTACTGGAACTAATGTACCATTAGTGTCTACCATTTGATCTCTAAAACCAGGAAGGAACTTACTGACTGGTTCATATAAGTCAATTAATCCACGTTCTAAAAGTATCATAACAGCAGCTGCAGTAACAGGTTTAGTCATAGAATATAATTTGAAGAAGGAGTCTCTTTTGATTTTGGCACCAGTAAGTTTGTCTGCAAAACCATCTTCATGGTAGAAAATTTCTTTACCATCCTTCATGACTAGCAGGTTTCCACCAGCTATAAAATTGCTTTCAATATTATCTTTAAACACCTTTTTAATTTGATTAATTTCAATTTCGCCTAACATATAAATACCCCCAAGAAATATAATAAAAGCATTATATCATAAAAAATAAATAGACTTTTAGTGTTATTTACCCCTAAAAAATTGTTATAATGTACTTAAAATAACTTTTTGAGGAGGGGCTACAATATGCTTAATATTGGTTACATTGGAAATGGGAAAAGTACTAACAGATACCATCTGCCTTTTGTTTTACAAAGAGAAAACTTAAAGGTGAAAACAATTTATCAAAGAAATTCAAATAATGAAAAGTGGAATAGAATAGAAGGAGTAAAATATACTTCTGATTTAGATGAGTTATTAAAGGATAAAGACATAGATTTAATAGTGGTTTGTACAGGAAATGATAGCCATTACAAGTATGCAAAGCAAGTTTTAGAAAGTAATAAGCATTGCCTAGTTGAGAAGCCTTTTATGGAAAACTCAGAGCAGGCAAAAGAAATATTTGCTTTTGCAAAGAAGAAAGGGTTAATAGTGCAGTCATATCAAAATAGACGCTTTGACAGCGATTTTTTGACCGTTCAAAAAGTAATCGAAGATGGAAAACTTGGCGATTTATTAGAAGTTACTATGCATTTCGATTATTTTCGCCCAGAAGAGCCAGAGGCATGTACTTACTTTGATGCAGCAAGGTCCTTTTTATATAGTCATGCCTGCCATACTATAGATCAGGTACTAAGTTATTTTGGGAAACCAGATAATATTCATTACGATGTAAGACAGCTTCTCGGTGATGGCAGGATGAATGATTATTTTGATTTGGATTTGTATTATGGAACTTTAAAAGTATCTGTAAAATCAAGCTATTTTAGAATAAAAGAAAGACCAAGCTTTATACTATATGGCAAAAAA
>JAJXYA010000263.1 GCA_021780795.1 Bacillota bacterium
TAATTATATATCTATTTTTGCATCATCAAAAATTTTACTTACTGATATATCTTCATATATTCTTCTAATAGCCTCAGCAAAAATAGGTGCAACTGAAAGAACTTTTATTTTACTTGAACAGTTTTCCTTTGGCAAAGGAATAGTATCTAATATAACAACTTGTTCAATAGGTGACTTATCTATTCTTTCCATCGCTGGTCCTGATAGTACCCCATGAGTACAACATGCGTAAATCTTTTTAGCACCCATAGACACTAAAACATCTGCTGCATTTGTAATAGAACCAGCTGTATCAATTAAATCATCAACTAAAATAACAGTTTTCCCATCAATATCTCCTATAACATTCATTACTTCTGATACATTTGGTTTTGGTCTTCTTTTATCTACAATCGCAATAGACGTTTGGAGCCTATCAGCAAACTTTCTTGTTCTTTTAACTCCTCCGATATCTGGAGAAACTGCAATTATGTTATCCTTTTCAAGTCCCAATTCTTGAAAGTATCTAGCCAAAATTGGCACACCCTCCAAATTGTCAACAGGTATATCAAAAAAACCTTGAATCTGTGCTGCATGTAAATCCATTGTTAAAACTCTGTCTGCTCCTGCTGCATGAATCAAATCTGCTACAAGCTTTGCTGTAATTGGCTGTCTTGCCTTAGCTTTTCTGTCTTGTCTTGCATACGCATAATGTGGAACTACTGCTGTAATTCTTCCTGCTGATGCCCTCTTAAAAGCATCTAACATTATTAACAATTCCATGAGACTATCGTTTACCGGTTCGCATAAGGTTTGAATTAAAAATACATCAGAACCTCTTACAGTTTCATTGATATCAACTGAAGTCTCTCCATTACTAAATTTGCCCACCTTTGAGTTACCAACTTCAACTCCTAAAATAGATGCTATGTTTTGGGCCAATACAGGATTTGCATTACCAGTAAAGATTTTAATGTTTATTCCATGACATATCATAAGATGTACCCCTCCCAAAATTTTTATTTAAACTTATTTTTGGCATAACCTTCTTTATTTAATTGCCTTGCTCTTGCAATAGCAAGTGCTTCTTTTGGTACTTCATCTGTAATAGTGGAACCAGCTGCAATATATGAATTATCATTTACGGTAACTGGTGCTACTAGATTTGTATTGCATCCTATAAATGCATGGTTTCCTATTATAGTTTTGTGTTTGTTTATTCCGTCATAATTAACTGTAACAGTACCACAACCAAAATTACAATCTTCTCCTACTTCTGCATCGCCAATATATGTTAAGTGAGATATTTTTGTATTATTTCCTATTTTAGATTTTTTTATTTCAACGAAATCGCCAACTTTAACATTATTACCTATAATGCTTTCTGGTCTTATATAAGCGAAAGGTCCTACATTTGTATTGCTTCCAACAACACTCTCGATAACAACTGAACTTTCTATAGTAGAGTTCTCATTAATAATACTGTCTACTATTCTGGAATTTGGATATAATACACAACCTTTTTTTATAACTGTACTACCTTCTAATACATTACCTGGATAAATTGTACTATTTTCTTCAATTACTACTTCAGAAGCTATATAAGTATTTTCAGCATCAATAATAGTAACTCCATTTTCCATATGGTTATAATTTATTCTTTTTCTAAGTATTTTTTCAACCTCATATAATTGAACTCTAGAATTAACACCTAAGGTTTCTTCAAAAGCAACTGGTATTGCACCAACCTTTTTTCCTTCTTCTTTAATAATTTGGATAACATCTGTAAGGTAATATTCTCCTTGTGCATTATCATTTTTAATTTTATCTAAACTACTATAAAGTGCCTCTATATCAAAGCAGTACATGCCTGAATTTACTTCCTTAACTGCAATTTCCTTTTCATTACAATCTTTATGTTCTACAATCCTAACAACTTCATTATTATTATCTCTAATTATTCTTCCATACCCAGTAGGATTATCTAATATCGATGTAAGAATTGTTGCTTTAAATCCTGATTCATTATGGAACCTTAAGCATTTTCTTATAGTTTCCTCTGTAACTAATGGAGCATCTCCTGTAAAAATAGCAACTGTACCTTTTTTTCCTTCTAAAAATTTCTTTGCACATTTAACTGCATGTCCTGTTCCAAGTTGTTCTTCTTGAAGTGAATAGCTTACAATTCTTTTCTCAGTAGCCTTTTTAACGTTCTCAGCACCTGTACCAATAATTACATTAACTTCTGTGATTTCAGCCCTTTTTAAAACATCAATTACGTGATTTACCATTTCTTTTCCACAAACTTTATGCAATACCTTTGGCAAATCTGATTTCATTCTCTTGCCTTTTCCTCCAGCTAAAATCAAAGCACAATTATACAATATGAACACCTCTTCATGGCTTATTTTATTAAAAGATAATTATTTTAAAATACGACAATAATCCATTTAATTATATTTTATTATTTAGTCAATTTCAATAATATTAAAACAAATGAGTATTTTATTGCAAAATAAAAAGGAGTTACCAACTCCTCTCTATTTTATACTTCTGTTTCTGGTACAACTTCGGTTTCGTCATTTTTAACTTTTTCATATTCTTCTAAAATAGAATTTTGAATCTTTTCTCTAGTAATGGTATTTATAGGATGAGCTATG
>JAJXYA010000373.1 GCA_021780795.1 Bacillota bacterium
TAGGAGGGATAATATGAAAAGAATAATTATTTTTACTGGAAAAGGTGGAGTTGGCAAGACAAGTACTGCTGCAGCCCATGCGCTAAAGGCTTCAAAAGAGGGCATAAGAACTTTAATTGTTAGTACGGATATGGCACATAATTTAAGTGATATTTTTATGCAGCAAATAAAAAACGAACCTACTGAAATACGAGAGAATCTATGGGGACTTGAAATTGATCCTAATTATGAAATGGAAAATTATTATGGAAATATTCAAGCTGCTATTAAGAAAATGATGCTTCTTAAGGATGAAAAGCAAATAGAGGATTTTGAAGATATTGTTATATTTCCCGGGATGGAAGAGTTATTTTGTCTTTTGAAAATTAAAGATTTATATGATAAAGGCATTTATGACTTAATAATTGTAGATAGTGCACCAACAGGAGAAACTATATCCCTACTAAAATTTCCAGAGCTTATGAGCTGGTACATGGAGAAGTTATTTCCTATTGGAAAGGTTGCAATGAAAGTGCTTAGACCTATCTCTAAGATAGCTTTTAAGATAGAAATGCCTGATAAGCAAGCTATGAATGATATTGAAAAACTTTATATAATGCTTTCAAATCTTCAAAACTTATTAAAGGATAGAGAGTGCTGTAGTATAAGGTTGGTTGCTATTCCTGAAAAAATGGTTATAGAGGAGACTAAGAGGAACTATATGTATTTAAATCTTTATAATTTCAATGTAGATGGGTTATACATTAATAGAATAATACCAGAGGATATAGGCAATAGCTTTTTTGATGAATGGAAATGTATCCAAAAAAGATACTTGGAAGAAATAGATTCAATATTTTTGAATCTGCCTAGGTTCAAAATTAAATGGTATGAGGTTGATGTTAATGGTATTGAAGGGCTAGAAAGAATAGTTAAGGATTCTCTGGATGTTAAAGATATTTTAAAAGTACAAAAAATAACTTTTAGTGAGAAATTTGAAAAGGTAGAAAAAGGTTATAAGCTTCAAGTATATATGCCTTTTGGAGACAAGAAAGACTTAGAACTATATGAAACTGGTTCTGATATATCTATTAAAATAGGTAATTTCAAGAGAAATATTCCTTGTCCAAATTCTTTGAGAAAGTACTCAATAAGTAAAGCGAATTTTAATGAGGATTATCTATCCATTTATTTTGAGGAGAGGGTGGATTAAATGAATAAAGAAATAATTAAAAAAATAATTAAAATAGAAAAGCTTAAATATGAAGTTATAAAGGATATTTTGCCAGAAAAAGCCTTGAACAGACTTAATACCTTTGAGAAGGAGGCAGTCAATGTTATAAAGGATATTGCTTTAGAGCTTATGAGTGAGTCCTCTGGAAAGAATGAAGAAACAGCAAAAAAAGAGATTAAAAAGGTTGAGGTTGATTTTCTATAATTGAATTGGAGGGATTAAAGTGAGAATTATTTTATATACAGGAAAAGGTGGAGTAGGTAAAACTAGTGTGGCGTCAGCAACAGCCTGCCAAATCGCACGTCAGGGGAAAAAGGTGCTCATAATGAGTACGGATCAAGCTCATAGTCTTAGCGATGCTTTTGGTGTAAAGCTATCTAATACTCCTATAAAAACGTCAGATAATTTAGAAGCTATTGAGGTAGATGCTCTTGTTGAAAATCAAGCTATTTGGGGAAATATTAAGGGATATATAGAAAAATTGATGCTAGTAAAAACTGAAAAAAGCATAGCAGTGGAGGAATTATTAGTTTTCCCAGGATTTGAAGATTTAATTTCATTACTTAAAATCAAACAGATTTATGATGAAAACAAATATGAAGTGTTAATTGTTGATTGTGCTCCTACTGGAGAAACTATGTCACTTTTAAAGTTTCCAGAACTTTTTAAGTGGTGGATGGAGAAATTTTTCCCTATGAAAAGGAAGGCTGCTAAGTTTGCAAAGCCAATAATTGAAAATACAATAAAGATTCCAGTTCCTGATGAGAGAACTTTTGATGAAATTGAAAGTCTTTATAATAAGATTGATGAACTTCACGAGTTAATGCTCCAAAAGGATAAAGTTAGCCTTAGAATAGTTACGACTCCAGAAAAAATTGTTATCAAAGAAGCTAAAAGAAATTTTTCTTATTTGCATCTCTATGATTTTAATGTAGATGCAATAATTGTTAATAAAATAATTTCTGAAGAGGGGGGTAAGGGATATTTCGAAAAGTGGATGAAACTTCAAAGTGAAAATCTGAGGGACATAAATGAAAGCTTTAGCCCAGTTCCAATCTTCAAAATTGAACTAATGCATAGTGAGGTTAGAAATTATGATTCATTGTTAAATATGGGGGAGAGCATATTTAAAGAAGTTTCTGCAGAGAAGGTACTTTTTGAAGAAAAGATTTTTGAGGTTGAAAAATCAACTAAAAATGAAAGTTATTATTTAAACATAAATATGCCTTTTGTTGATAAGACAGAATTGAATTTACTTCAAAATGGAGATGAAATTAGTATTTCTATTAAAAACGAGAAGCGAAATTTTGTACTTCCACAAAAATTACATTCAAAAAAAATTATTAGAGCTAATTATGAGGATGGAAAATTAAGAATACAATTTAGTTAAGAAGATCTTTAAAGATAAAACTCTG
>JAJXYA010000209.1 GCA_021780795.1 Bacillota bacterium
CCATCTCATTTTGTGTTTCTTTTTGTGTTTCACACTGTATATCCTTTTGCTTTTCCTGATGCTCTTCCTTTTCCACCATAGTCTTTTCATTTTTTACATATACTTTATATATTCTATCCCCTTCTTGTATAACATAATCCTTCAGCAATTCTTTATTATCTATTATAAAAGTTGAATTTTGTACTTGATCATCAAAATATTTTACGTATTCCTGTATAGTAGTAGGGAATTCTATGTTAACATCATCATGTTCTTTTATTACAGCGCTTATTGAGACTCTTTCTCCATTAATGAATGGTACAGGTTCAATATTTTGTATTATATCTTGCAAATAAAAACTTATAGCTTGAATATTCCTCACAAAATCCATAATTCTAGGTTCTGCGTTCTTCCCATCTTTGCAGAAATCAATTTCAATAATGTCTCCTTCTTTTACCTCAGAATCAATATTGCTAAGCAGGTTATTTATCTTAATTTCTGCCCCCTTAGCTAGGGTTCCAAAGGCAACTCGCTTTATTCCATTAACTGTGAATCTTATATTTTTTCCATTCTTACCAATTAATATTTTAGGATTAATACCCGCTTGTACCATTACATCCATAACCGTATGTTTATGAGCATTAAATAGACTTACAACCTTATCGTTTATGATGACATCAACAAAATCATGACCTAATTTCTTTATTGATATAAGTGCAATTCCTAAAACTGTAACACCAACACTTCCGAGTTCACCATCACAAATACAGTCAACTACCGCTTCTCTACCTTTAATTGCAACCCGTTGTATTGGCAGATTCAAAATTTTAGCAATATTCTCTTTAATAAAAGGAGTATGTGCTCCCCCTCCTACTAAAAATACTGCATTAGGGGCTTTTCCTCCATTTAACTCAATTATCTTATTTCCAATTTCTTCTGAAATCTTCATAACTACAGGGTTTATTATTTTTAACACTTCTTCTGGGTCTATTTCATTTTCAAAGCCTAAAACATCTATGTATTGAATTTTGTCTTTTCCACTGCTTTTCTTTTTAATTTTCTCAGCGGTGTTAAAATCAACTAAATAAGCTTGAGCTACTATTTCAGTTATCTCATCTCCTGCCGTGGGTACCATGCCATATGCACTTATGCTGTCCTTACTACTAATTGCAATATCAGAAGTACCTGCACCAATGTCCACTAAAGCTAAGTTTAACAATCGCAAATTCTGTGGCACTGCAGCTTCCATAGCAGCTATTGGCTCTAATGTCAAACTTACAACCTCAAGTCCAGCCTTATCCATAACAGCATAGAGGCTGTCTACCACTGAACGTGGAAGGAACGTAGCAATTATTTCTACTGCAATCTTCTCTCCTTTGTGGGAGTTTAGATTTGAGATTATGTATCCATTTAAATAGTAATTTTTCACACTATATCCTACACAATAAAGCTTACCTTGTGTAGACTTGTTAACTTCGTCTTCTGACATTTTAACTGCAGTCAGCTCTAAACTTCTAATGACTTCCCTATCGATTTCTTTATTGCCATCAATTTCTATTTCAGACTTTATTGCAACTGTTCTTAAAAATCTTCCTGCAGCTGCAATTGCTACTTTAGTTAAAGTAAGCTTTAAACTACCTTCTAATTCTTTTTTTACCTTTTTTACTCCGCTAGCTACCAATTGAATATCATGGATTTGACCATCAACCATAGCTCTTTCTTCGTGTTCTATATAACTTTCAGCGATAACTTGGAATTTTTTCTCTACTATTACTCCAACTGTCCCTATTATGGATCTTGTTCCTATATCTAAAGCAAATATCAGTTCTTCCGCATTAACATTTGTGATTTCCATCTACATACCTCATCCTCACAAAATTATTAAGCTCACATTCATAATGTATGAATATGAGCTTAATAGAATTATATAACATTATATTGTAACATTCAATATAAGGGACATTCAAAGAAATAACAAGTCAGTATGCTAGTCTATTTTGCGTCATACTTCGTCTACAGAACCTGCTGATAGTACAACTATCAACAGAACCTGTCTCCTTGCCTGACACAAAATATCCGTCGCATCTTTGACTTGTTATTTATTTTCATGCCCTAACTACTGTAGTAACTTAATTACTCCAGAGCTTTCTGATATATAAGGCAATTGTTTTATAATAGTATAAATATATTTTGGTTTTGATTTATCATCTTTTAAAACCTGTTCTAAGGATAATTCATTATAGTACAACAGCTTGCACCAAAAATCCACAAAGTCATCTCTTGTAATAAAAATTATATTATCTCGCTCTTTAACTGTAAATCCACAATTAAATCTCTCCGAAATCTCTATATCTGAGTATTCTTCATTTGACAAAATTAGGCGTACATCCTCCCACATTTGCTTAAAGGCAACCATTAAATCTCCTCCTTAATAAACAATTCACTTTTATAGTATATCATATTGACACACTATGTCAATTATTACTACGTAATGTATTATATGTGTTATGCTTTTACTTTGCAACCATACAATATAATAGCAAAATCATATATTACTAGAAATACTATCTCTCTTCACTAAGCACTTCTAAACGCATTTTACGCAATATATGACTTTTCATCGTGCTGAAGGATGAAAATTATAAAAAT
>JAJXYA010000392.1 GCA_021780795.1 Bacillota bacterium
GCATTTTCTACTGCAACTGCTCCCATTAAGTCAGGCTTTTGTGCTATTGTAGCTGCAAGTTCTCCACTTTGAACTGCTGCTTTTGCATCGTCGTTACCGTCAAAACCTACAATAATAACATTTTTGTTTGCTGCTTTAACTGCTTTAACTGCTCCTAGTGCCATTTCATCGTTATGTGCAAATATTGCATCGAACTGAGGAGTGGCTTGAATAATATTTTCAGTAACATTTAATCCCTTTTGCCTATCAAAATCTGCTGCTTGACTAGCAACAACTTTAACACCATCTTTTTTATCTACTATATTGTGGAAGCCTTGACCTCTGTCTCTTGTAGCTGAAGCTCCTGGAATACCTTGTAATTCTACTAAGTTTCCTTTTCCGTTTAATTTTTCAAGTATAAACTCAGCTGCCATTTCTCCACCTTTTATGTTGTCAGAAGCAACGTGACAAGCAACTTCTCCACCATTAGCTTTTCTATCTACAGTTATAACTTTTATTTTTTTATCGTTTGCAACTGCTATTGAGTTTGCAACTGCATCACTATCTGTTGGATTGATAATTAAAGCTACTATTCCTTGTTGAACTAAATCTTCTACATTAGCTCTTTCCTTTGCAGCGTCATTCTGTGAGTCAAGAACTACAACTTCATATCCAAGTTCCTTAGCCTTCTTCTCTGCACCATCTTTCATTGATACAAAGAATGGGTTATTAAGAGTTGAAAGTACCATTCCTATTTTCTTTCCACCCTCTGCGGCCTTTTGAGTGCCACAGCCAACCAAAGTTCCCATAACTAGTACAGTTGATAATGCCATTGATAGTAATTTTGCTCTTTTTTTCATTTAAATCATCCTCCATTTTTTTATTTATTCTTTTTTTCAACCATTACGGCTAATAAAATAACTAAGCCCTTAACTATTGCTTGATAAAAAGGTGATACATTCATAAGATTTAATCCATTATTAAGTACACCTATTATCAAAGCTCCAATTATTGTACCTACAACACTTCCTTCTCCGCCGGCTAAACTAGTACCACCTAATACTACTGCTGCGATAGCGTCTAATTCAAAACCTACTCCAGCGTTAGGAGAAGCTGATCCTATTCTACTAGTAACAATTATTCCACTTAAGGCTGCTGTAGCACCGCAGATAACGTATACAAGTGTTTTAATCTTGCTTGTATTAATACCTGATAATCTTGCTGAGTCCTCATTTCCGCCTAGTGCATAAAGATATCTACCATATCTAGTTTGACTTAAAACATAAAAGCCTATACCAAATACTATAACCATAAGTAAAACAGGAATTGGTAGTCCTAAAAACGTTTTATTACCTATGCTAGAAAAGCTTTGTCCAAGTCCTGAAATAGGAGTACCATTTGTATATACATAAGTTACACCTCTAAAAATGGTCATTGTAGCTAGTGTAACAATGAATGCTTGTATTCTACCTTTTGAAATAAGAACACCATTTATAAGACCTATTACTGAGCCAATAGCTAAAGCTGCAATTATTGCTAAAAATAAGTTACCTGTGGACTTTATTATACTTGCTGCAGCAGCACCGCTCACTGCAAGTATGGATCCTACTGACAAATCAATTCCTCCCGTTAAGATTACAAAAGACATTCCAATAGCTATAACAGCGTTTACCGAAACTTGAGTAAGTACATTTTTAATATTTGCTATGCTTAAAAATCTAGGTGTTATAAATGATATAACGATGCATAATATCAAAAGACCTATTAAAGATTTATACTTTAAAACTGTATTCTTTAAATTATTGTTCACAATATAAACTCCTTCCTTCGTAAGCGTTCTTATTTTAATGTTAATTTTTTATACCTACAGCATATTTCATTATTGTTTCTTGTGAAGCTTCTTCCCTATTAAGCTCACCAGATATTCTTCCTTCATGCATAATTAAAATTCTATCACTTATTCCGAGTATTTCAGGCATATCAGAGGATATCATAATAATTGCTTTACCCATGGCTTTTAGTTCATTCAAAACTTCATAAATTTCCTTCTTAGCTCCTACGTCTATTCCTCTAGTTGGCTCGTCAATGATTAATACTTTTGGTGAAAGCATAAGCCATTTGGCCAATATAACCTTTTGCTGATTTCCTCCACTTAAATTTTTAATTAACTGTTCTGCACTAGGAGTCTTTATAGAAAGTTTCTTTATATATTCCTCAACTTCCTTACCTTCTTCTACTTTATTAATGCGTTTAGCACCATTTTCATACTTTTTAAGGTTAGATAAGGTCATATTGCTTCCAACTGACATACCTAGAATAAGACCTTCTTTTTTTCTATCTTCAGAAAGATAACAAATTCCTTTTTCAATAGAATCTTTAGGGGAACAAATGTTAACTTCTTCACCATCGACAATTATTCTACCTGAAGATTTTCTATATTCTCCAAAAATAGTTTTAGCCATTTCCGTTCTCCCTGAACCCATGAGTCCCGCAATTCCTAAGATTTCTCCACTCTTTGCTTCAAAGCTAATATCGCAAACCTTTTCATCAAAGCTTAAATTCTCAACTTTAAGAATAGCATGTCCCATGGATGACTTTCTGTATGGGAACTGTTCTTCCAGTTTTCTACCAACCATCATTGATATT
>JAJXYA010000228.1 GCA_021780795.1 Bacillota bacterium
ATGTATACTCTTCTTCATTTCTTTTCTCAAGATATATTAAATTCATGTTTTTACCTACTATTGCATAATCAACATCTACGAAGGATTTAATCTTTTTTAGATTTTTATTAATTATAGACATGTTTTTGTCGTTACTTGCATATGTCCCTATTTTTGGGGTAGTACTCAAATCAATTGTAGTTTCAACCATTAATTTTTCAATAGTTAAAGCTGCTTCTGTAAGCTGCCTTTTGGTCTGTTTTTGTATATAAAAATTCAAATATAAATTAAAAATCACAAAAGTTAGCAATAGGGAAATGGTTATTATGGTTATATGTGAAAAGAATATCTTTTTTCTTATAGTAGTTTTTGAAGTTCTCATTAATAGCACCCTTTCTATTAATCCTTATTTGATATCATAAATCCAAATCCCCATATGGTCTCTATTTTTAATAAAGAGCCTGAATTTATTAACTTCTTCCTAATCCTTTTTATCATATCATCCGTTGCTCTCGTATCTACTTCACTTTCATAACCCCATACTCTATTAAGAAGTTCTTCTCTACTTACTCCCTTATTCACCATTTTAGCTAGATACAAAAGGAGGCTGAATTCCATAGGTGTTAGCTTAAGGTCTTTACCATTACAAAGAGCTGACCTTCCTTCAGTAGAAATAGTAATATCTAATATCCTTATTGCATCTTCTTCTGTATTTTTATTGCTTTGAAATTCCATACGCTTGAATATACTCTTCACTCTTAACACAAGCTCTACTGGGCTAAATGGCTTTGTCATATAATCATCACTACCAAGAGTAAGTCCTGCAATCTTATCCCCTTCACTATCCCTAGCTGATATTATAATAATTGGGACATCACTTTCTTTTCTAATTTCTGAACATACCGTTAACCCATCAAGTTTCGGCATCATTATATCTAGAATCAACATATCTGCACGTTTTTCCTTAAAAGCTTCAAGTAGCGCTCTTCCATCGGAGAAAACCTCAACATCATAGCCTTCTTTTTTTAGAAACATCTTTATAAGGTCCTGTATTTTCTTTTCATCATCAGCAATATATATAATTTTTGTTTCCATAACAGCACCGCCTTTACTCTAATATCTGGTTATTATGATTATACCATTGTAGATATATTTGGACATCTGAAAAACTAAGATGTGAACTAATTTTTTAAAGTTTCTTTTCTGTACTTAAATTATTCTACTATAGTTTTTGTAAGTTCACTCCTTACATAAATAAGGAAGCGTCATAAAACGCTCCCTATTTCAATCTTGTATGTTCACTAGATTAATTGTTATTAAGTTTTGCTGCTTGATTTTCAGCCTTTGTTGCCTGTTTGATTGTTCTTGCTTCTTTTATCTTAGCAGCTGCCTCTTTATTTGTAAGACCGCTAATATCTATACCTAATTTTGTAGCAATTCCATTAAGTTTTTCACTTCTTACTTCTTTTACTTTTGCTCTTGCTTCTTCTTTTGTTAAATTAGAGATATCTACTCCAAGCTTAACAGCCCTTTCACTTAACTTAGCATAAGAAGCTTCTTGGATTTTTGCTTTTGCTTCTTCCTTTGTTAAATTAGAGATATCTATTCCAAGCTTTACTGCTCTTTCACTTCGTCTAGCACTATAAGCTTCCTGGATTTTTGCTTTTGCCTCTTCCTTTGTTAAATTAGAGATATCTATTCCAAGTTTTACTGCTCTTTCACTTCTCCTTTCATTAGAAGCTTCCTCAATTTTTGCCTTTGCTTCCTGTAATGATAATCCATCAATACTAACACCTAATTTTGTTGCTCTTTCTTGAAGTTTTAAAAGTCTTTCAGCTTGATTTTCTTGTTTTGCCTCAATTTTTGATTGTTTTACTGCAGGGTCTCCTACAACATTTTCTAATGCAAAAGCTGGTACAATACTTGCCATACTTATTAAACAACCCATTCCAATTGCTAACATTTTCTTTTTAATCATTTTAATCTACTCCTTCACAAATAAATTTTGTTTGTTTCTTATGAGTAAAGTATACCTTGTTAGCCTAGTAAAAATCTCCGCAAAAGTTAGGCAAAATTGTGGCAAAATAGTTACTTTAAAACCACTTTATCACTAAAAGTTTTTTCAATGAAAAGCCCCTATCATTCAGGAACTTTTCTAACATTATAATTTATTTATTATTAAATTCCCAGATTCATACCTTTTAAGCCCTCTGTAGAACATAGTATAAGCTATTACCATCCATATTAATGTTACTCCTAAAACCTCTAGAAGCATAATGAGAGAAAATTGACTTATCACCTTTGCAGGTATATACACTATAAAGGCTACTGGTATAACGGTATAAAGTATAGATTTTACGGCGTTATTAAATATCCCTTCTGGGTAAATACTAAAACTTATAAAAAATTCTGTTACAGTTTGCGCTAAACCTTCTGTATTCCCTGCATAAAAACTTAAGGCATGAAAGGTCACGAGTACTGACGTAAATATTAAAGCACCTGTAATACAAAATAATAAAAACAACAAGAAACCTCCAACATCAAAACCTTTAATTATAAAAAACAATATTACTCCATATAAGGTATCCCCCCATGCAGACACTATGGTTTTAGAGCATAGTATATTAATAAGAGGATCT
>JAJXYA010000441.1 GCA_021780795.1 Bacillota bacterium
AAATGCCTCTCTTGCTGTAGTATCTACACCAATGGAAGTAGAAATGCCACATAATACAATGGTATTAATACCACGACGCCTTAATTGCAAATCAAGATCTGTACCGTAAAAGGCACCCCATTGCCTCTTAGTAATGTAATGTACATTTTTGACTTCTGCTATTTCAGGAATATAATTATCCCATCCCTCTGCAAATTTAGAATTATTAAGGTTATTATCAGTAATTGGCTTTAATGTATCTTTCCCATCCAATGAAGATACTCTTACAAGGACTGTAAAAATTTTCTTCTCAGTAAAAGATGTAACTAACTTACTAACATTCTCAATAACCTCTTTACTGGAATATGGAGAAAGTTCCCTATTTACAATTCCGTTTTGAAGGTCAATAACTACAAGTGCAGTTCTTTCTGCTTTAAAAAGCTCATTTTGATTTTGTTTTGAATAATTCATTTTACCACTCCTTAATTTGTACTATAATTTTTTTCGTTAAAACAAATTTTTCTATATACTTTAAAATACACCCAAACAGCATTTAATAGAAACAAAAAGCTTGTAATAAAAAATATATTTCTTATACCAAACCAAGCAGCAACTTGTCCTCCAAGAACTGAGCCTGAAAATATTCCTAAGTACCCAGCGGATATAGTAAATCCCATAACTCTGCCTGTAAGTGCACTAGGCGTTATTTTCCTGATCACTGTGTAGGCAGAAGGGCTAAGTCCTGCGGTCGCTAAACCTAATAAAAAGCGAAGTGCCATAAGTTGCCATGGGCTTTTTACAAAAGCTTGAGGTATATAAATAATTCCTGCAATTACAAGTGCCCCTAATATAACCTTATGTGCTCCAATTTTATCAGAAAGCTTCCCAAGTCTCGGAGCTGAAAGGATATTTGCAAGTCCAGAAGCTGAAAATGCGGCCCCAGCCAAAAGTGCAACATGACTGACATTAACAGATAATTGATTGATATAAACTGTAATTATTGGCTCTACAGAGTATAAGCCAAGGGTTGATATGAAAAAAGTAATAAACATACTAACTGTTAAGCTTTTTTCAGGAATACTGCTCCACGTTTCCTTGATACTAAGCGTCTTTTTATCCTGACGAGTAAAGGATTCTTTTACAAATAAAAAAGTTGTAATAAAGGCAACTAGGAGCAGTGTACCTGTTATAAAAAATACATTTTGCATACCAAAATTTTCTTCTATATATCCTCCAATCATTGGTCCAAGCAAAGAACCTGCCACATTCGCCGTTGAAATAGTCCCCAAAGCCCAGCCTGCATGTTCTTCATCAGTCTGAGTGGCAATAAGCGTTGTGCACGCTGTACTATAACCTGTTATAACTCCCTGCAATAGCCGTAATGCTATAAGCTCATAAACATTCTGAGCAAAACCCATGCTAAAAACTACCACTGCCATACCAAGACTTGCCCTTAACAGCATTGGCTTACGTCCATATTTATCTGCTGCTCTTCCCCAAATTGGTGAAAAAATAGCTGAGATTATATAAGTTGCTCCAAAAGCAATTCCAGAAAATTGAGCAATCAAAGCATTACTTTGAACTCCAAGATGCTTTATGAAGAGCGGCATTACTGGTGCAATCTGACTCATTCCCACTCCCGTAACAAACATACCAAACCAACAAACTAATAAGTTTCTTTTCCAAACCTTCATGACTAAAATCCTCCTTTGTAAGCATAATTTTATAAAGCGATGCTCTCTTTATAATGCTATCCTTAGCTTAGCATCACTATCATTTCCATTCCATGCAATAAACTAAATTCCATGTACATTTCTAAGGTAAAATCTTTTATATTGCTGTATAATATACTTAATTCGGATTTGTAATTAAATATGAAATAAATCCGTTATATAATTTCTATGATTATTTGATATACTATATTTAAATCAACCTATAAATGGAGGAATTATTATGTTTACAAAGGAACAAATTGAGACAGCACACAGTAAGGTGAAAAGTGGTGCTGACTTCCCCAAATATGTAAGAGAAATAAAAAGTATTGGTGTAAAAAGTCATGAGGTAGTGCTTATAGATGGGACTTGGATTTTTAAAGGAGCAGACGAACAGGTTGTCCAATTTAAGGGAGGTATTGAAAATGAGCCAATCTCATTTTAATATACATTTCTACTGTAAAATTGTGATGGGCTTATTCCTTCTAGTTTTTTAAACATCTTGCTAAAATAAAACTCATCAGAAAATCCCATAAGAGTAGCCACTTCTTTTACTTTTTTATCACCTTCAATAATAATTTCTTTAGCTTTATCAATTTTCATCTTGTTAAAAAACTTAATTATTGAATAGCCTGTTTCAGCCTTGAAGGTTTCAGATAAGTAAGTAGGTGATAATTTCACTAAATCAGATAATTCAGTTACAGTTACTTTTCTACTTATATTTTGATTCATATATTTAATTACTTTTTCTACTATTAAATTTGCATTATAATTATGTTTCTGCTCTCTCATACCTTCATAAATTTGAAAAATCAATTGTTCTAAAAGGTTCTTAGTAACAAATTCATAGTTTGGCAGTTTATCATACCAATATTTAGTAAGCTTCTTAAATATTTCACCAATTTGAGAGTAATCCTTTAGTTCC
>JAJXYA010000044.1 GCA_021780795.1 Bacillota bacterium
ATTATTAAAGGTTGCTGCTATATATGGAGCAAATGCCAGTGGTAAAACTGGAATTATTGATGCATTTAATTTTATGAGATCATTTGTTATAAATTCTTTCAAAAATCAAAACGAAGGAAAAGGAATTCCAGTTAAAAGATTTGTATTTGATAAATTGAGTAGAAATTCAAAATCAGAGTTTGAGGTATTCTTCATTCAGGACGGCAAGGAATACCAATATGGATTTACAATAGATAATAAAAAGGTACATGAAGAGTATCTATATCGAAGAAATAATAGGTTTAAAGAAAAATATGACACTTTATTTGAGAGAGCAGATGATAAGATTACATGCGGTTCATCATTTAAAGATGCAGAAAAACTAGTAGATTTACTTGGTGAGGCTACATTATTTTTATCTCTAACTTCTAATACTAAAGTAAAGGATGCAAATAGAATACTAGAGTGGTTTTTGCAAACCAATGTTGTTGATTTTGGAAATACCGTTATTGAGGGGTTAGTATCAAGAATTCTTCCGATAAAAGATATGAGGGATGAAGCATATATTAAAGGGCTTGAAAGGTTCATGAAAGCCATTGACACAGGAATTGATGGCATTAGAATTGAAGAAATCAAAGATACTGTTAATGAACAGGAAGAATCTTCTTATAAGGTTTATTCAAAACATAGGATGGTGGACGAAGATGGCTTTGTAGAAATTCCATTTTCTGAAGAGTCAAGCGGAACACAAAAGATGTTTTCACTTTATGGATTTTTGATGGATACGCTTAACGAGGGAGATACAATATTCATTGATGAATTAGATGCAAAAATACATCCACTTCTTTTAAGATATATTATTAATATGTTCCATAATCCTGAAATTAATAAAAATAATGCACAATTAATTTATAGTACCCATGATATCTATACTTTAACTAAAGAAACCTTTAGACGAGATCAAATTTGGTTTACAGATAAAGACAAGAGTGGGGTTTCAAACTTATACTCCCTTGCAGAATATAAATTAGAAGATAATAAAAAAGTGAGAAACGATGCCACTTATAATAAAGAGTATTTATTAGGTAGGTATGGAGCAATACCATTATTAAAGGAATTTATGGTGGATTAGAGTATGGGTTCAGATGATTTTTTCAAACAGAGAAAAGGCAATAAGAAGAAGAGAAAAGAGGAATCTAAAAAACTTGCTCCATATAGGTATCTGATAGTATGCGAGGGTACAAAAACAGAACCAAATTATTTTCAGGGGATTAAAAAATTAATAGATCAAAAATATGAGGATAAGGTTACAGTTAAAGGAAGAAAGTTTGATATTAACATTGTTGGAACTGGTAGAAACACTGAAGATTTAGTTAAGTTTACTATAGAAGAGATTGATAGAGCAAAAAGTTTAGATGAACTGCCTTATGGGAACGTATGGGTTGTATTTGATAAAGATGATTTCACAGATCAGCAGTTTAATAATGCCATTGCACAGGCTAAAAAGAATGAATACAGGGTGGCTTGGAGTAATGAGGCAATAGAATTATGGTTCTTACTTCATTTTGAGTATCTTCAATCTGCAATTCATAGGTCTCAATATATAGAAAAACTTAATGAATATTTCGGTGTATTTGGACTAGGGAAATATGAAAAGAATTTAGATAATAGAGATAATATACTAGTTGAATTTGGAAGTTTAGAAAAGGCTCTAGCAAATGCGAATAGACTCAGAAAACTACATGGTGAAATGGGGATGGAAGTATGGTTAAGAATCCAAAAGTTTTTATAAGTTATAGTTGGGATGATGGAACTCATATGGACTGGGTTGCATACCTTGTATAGATTTTACTATCAGGACTTTTATTGTAGGAAAGGAAAAATGAGTTGTAAGAATATGTAGAGATAAATATAAATCAATTAGTCAACCGCTTTCAGAGGAATTATACACTTTAGATACTTCAAGAATACATTATGTGGTTATTGCAGAAGTTACATTGAAAAGTAAACATGGAGAGAGTTATTGTACAATGATTAAGCATAATTTTTTAGATAAAATAGAGATGTTGAAAGAAGTATAGTAAAAACTAAAGGCTCCCTAATAACAGAAAGCCTTTAGTGAAAAAGTATTTTTTTAAACTTGCGTTACTACGGTGTCACTTGGCAGATGGCTTGTATCATTTATAGAAACAATAGAAGGCTTTAAATTAGAATTAAAGTTTATTTGACAAACAGAAGTGTTACCTAAATTAATTTTATGATACATTGTCATATCCCAGTTAAAAAGTCCTATTAGCGTTGCTTTTATAATTCCGCCGTGAGCTACAACTAAAATATTTTTATTATTATGTTTTTCGATAAGTGGAATGATTGTATTTTTAGACCTCTCAACAGCATTCTTTAAACTTAAGTCACCACCACAAATAGGGGCTATCAATTTATCATTTTGCCATATGCTAAATTCATCAGGATAGTTTTTAGCAATCTCCTTAATTGTCAAACCTTCCCATTCTCCAAAATTGATTTCTCTTATATCTTCTAATATCACAGGTCTTATTCCTTTGTTTGAAGCGATTATATTAGCAGTTTCAAGTGCTCTTTTCAATGGACTTGAATATATAAAATCAA
>JAJXYA010000294.1 GCA_021780795.1 Bacillota bacterium
TTAGACCTAGATAGATGATTGCTTAATACAGAACTCGGCTTATGGCTTATCTCGCAACAAGTAATTGCAAGGATTTAAGGAATACGGTATTCGTATTTCCCTTAACTTTCCCTTGCTTTTTTTGCGTAAAGAATATTTGAATCCATCATCAAGGTCAATGCAGACTGGATGGATAAAAGGCGCTGGCAAGTGGTATTATATGGATAGCACTAGAGCTATGCAAACTGGAAAAATTGATGATAATGGAGTTCAATATATATTTTCAATCCTAAAGGCGATAAACACTTAGAACAAAATGTTTATCGCCTTTATTCAAGCTACCTTATGAGAATAATCACTAGAGTCTATGTCTAGAGCGCCGCCAAGTTTTGCTGATAGTATAGTATTTAATTCAGGATGAATGCTTTTAAGTTTATTTTCTTTCATATGCCTAAGATATCAATTTATCTAAATCTATAATGTTTGTTTAGTTTATACATATATTTAGGATGCTATCTTTGATTTCATTAATTCCCACTCGACTTATAAATTCATTAAAAGTTTCATCTTTTAATTTGTTTTCTTTAAAGAAATTTATTATCTTTTCAAGAACTATATGAACATCAGTAGATTTCACACGGTAGTTAAGATTTTCGGCAAACTTTCCACCATTGTTTAGTGTGCCGCCAAGCCATATGGTAAAGGCCTCATCGCAGCTATTTTCACTTTTTATAAGTGTTCCTTGAAGGCTTATATCAGCTATATGCTTTTGTCCGCAAGAGTTTGGACATCCAGTAAAATGTATACGAATTGGTGTATCAAGCTTAATGTTAGAATCAAGATATTTAATAATTTCTCTAGCATGTTCTTTTGTTTCAACGATAGCTAAGTTACAAAATTCTTTACCTGTACAAGAAACAGTATAGCCAGTGAAGATGCTTGGATTTGGAGATAACTGTCTGAATATATCTTTTTCCAATAAAGATGGGATATCTTCATTACTTATACCTGCAATAACTAAATTTTGTGATAATGTAGTTCTGATTTTGCTATCTCCGTATTTTTCTGAAATATCTGCAAGTTCTAAAAGCTGGTCACAAGTAATCTCGCCTAAGGGCAAACTAATACCAATATAACTTTTACCATTTTCTTTTTGAGAATGCACTCCAAAGTAATATGAAGCATTCCATGTAGATAATTTATCTTTACCACTACTTGGTATATCTCCAGTGAATTCTAATAATTTATCTTTAAATTTTACTGCTCCCCAATCCGCTACTAAGAATTTTAAACGAGCACGAGTACGTTTTTCTCTATAGCCATAATCTCTAAAAATAGTACATACACCTTCTGCAACTTTAAGTACATCTTCTGGTTGTGCAAAGATATCAAGCTTCTGTGCTAAATGTGGACTAGCTGAAAGACCACCTCCAACCCATGCGTGGAATCCAATTACTTCTTTTCCGTCAATATTCTTTACTGCTGGAGTAAAAGCAAGATCATTAATTTGTGCATGAGCTGCATTATGCATGCTAGCTGAGATTGATATTTTAAATTTTCTTGGTAAATTAGAAAAATCTTTATTGAGTAAAAAGAAATTATTAACTTGTTCTACAAGATCAGTTGTATCCATAAGTTCATCTTTATCAATACCGGCAAGCGGATTTCCAACTATCGTTCTAGGACAGTCTCCACAAGCTTCAAAAGGACTTAAACCACAAGCTTCTAGTCGATGATAAATATCTGGTAAGTTTTCTACCTGAACCCAATGGAATTGTATAGCACCTCTTGTAGAAACATTTGCAATTCCACGTCCGTAATCCTTAGCAATTCCTGCTAAAACTTTTGCCTGCTGTGAACTCATTATTCCAGAATTTATGCGTACTCTCATCATAAAATATCCATCTCTTGGTTTTTGCTCATAAACTCCAGCCCATTTAAATCTATTCATATCTTCAGAGGTTATTGAAGAATAACCTTCTTTAGAATAATCATCTATTATGGTTTGTATAACATCTAAACCATCTTTTTGTAGTTTTATATGTTCTACATCATTTAGTATTTGATTCTTAGACCAAATTGCTTCATAAGACATCTAATGTCCTCCTTATCTTATTGTTCATTTTTCATATATCTATATTCTTTTTTTACTCCATCTCCAAAATATAAGAGGTTATCAAATTTTGAAATCTTTAACCTGTCTTCGTTATCTAAATATTCCTTTGAAATAAGCCTGCCCTTTATAGTACCTAGAATATTAGTAATACCTTTATAGACATCTCTTTCAATAATATCAGTTAAAGTACATTCTATAGAAATTGGACATTCTTCAATTATAGGAGCATTTATAATTTCAGATTTAACTGGAGTTAATTTGACAGCATCAAATTTTTGAATTTCATAACCAGACTTGGTGCCGCAAAAGTTAATTTCTTTTCTAAGTGAACTGTCAGGAATATTAATTACAAAATCACGAACTTCTTTAATTTGATTTATTGCATATCCCTTACTACTAAAGCCAAGAACAACCATATCCTTCAGGGTATAAGAAGATGAAAGGGTAGTTACATTTGGAACTCCATTTTTATCATAAAAACTTATAAGAATTACAGGAAATCCGTAATACA
>JAJXYA010000003.1 GCA_021780795.1 Bacillota bacterium
AATCCTTTTAAACTAATTTAAATTAAATTTTTCTCTATTCTTCAAAATTTATTCTTTTTTCTTCCACAACTAATGGTCTATTCATAATTCTAGTATTTATATTCATTATATATTCACCAACTAATCCAATAAAAAACAATTGAACTGAGCCGAAGAAAAATACCCCAATTAATATTGGTGCCGTTCCTGCTGGAAATGAATCCCAATTAATTAACTTTAATACTAAATATATTAAAGCAATAATAATACTAACGCCTGAAAGAATAAAGCCACCTATAGTAGCTACCCTTAAGCCTATTTTAGTGTATGAAGTAAAACTAAGCATAGCAGCATCATATAATTTATAAAAGTTATTACTAGTTTTACCTGCCCTACGCTTTGCTTGTTCATATGGAATATCCTTACGCTTCGGCCCAAGTTCTGCAACAATACCTCGTAAAAAAGGCATCGGATCCTTTAAATTTTTTAAAACTTCTATAAAACTTTTATCATATAGCCCAAATCCTGTAAAATGTTCTATTTGCTCCACTTCAGACATTTTTTTAATAATTTTATAGTACGTAGAACGTAGAAAATACATTATCTTATTTTCTTTGCTTGTGGTTTTAATAGCACAAACAATTTTATATCCTTTTTCCCATTCAGCTATAAACTTTGGAATCATCTCAACAGGGTCTTGAAAATCACAGCACATAGTAATTGTACAATCTCCCGTTGTTTGACACATTGCATGATAAGGTGAATTAAATTGTCCAAAATTTTTAGCATTAAAAATTGCCTTTATTTTTTTATTTCCAGCACAAATTTGTTCTAATAAACTTCTTGTTTTATCTTGTGAACAATTATCTATAAATAAAAGTTCATAATCATAATCCTTTAACTTCTCTAGCTCCTCTATAATAGCCTCACTTATAGGAACAACATTTTCTTCCTCATTAAAGCAAGGCACCATTACGCTAATTTTTTTCATTTATTATTCTCCTTATACCATTCAATTGTCTTACGTATACCTTCTTTGAAGGACACCTTTGGAACAAACCCTGTATCCCTTGTAAGACTTTCAATATCTGCTAAAAGAAACATAACTTGATTTGGCGGATATGGTATATCTCCTATACCTGTTTTAGCATTTGGATTTATTTGGTTAAAAATCTCTTCGATTGCATCTTTCAAAACAGTATTATTGCCACTTCCTAAGCAATATATACTACCATGAACACCTTTTTCTGCCATAAGATGAAAAGCATTAGCTGCATCTTCACTATATAAAAAATCCCACATCTGCTCACCTTTAGTGAAGTGTGTCTCTTCGCCTTTAATTAGTTTGGAAATTGTGGACATCGTTAAGGATGTTTCATTATCCATAGGTCCATATACACTCAAAATTCTAGCCCATATATGTCTCATGTTAAGCTGCTCACAAACAATTTTAGTCATTTTGCCTGCACATAATTTTGCAATTCCGTATCCGTTTTCCGGAAAGGCAGGTGTATTTGGTGTTAATTTTCCTTCCACTCTACCGTATTCTGCTTGAGAGCCAGCTCCAATAAAGGTATGACAGCCGAGCCTATTTGCTAGTTTTACTGCATCCAAGGAATATTTAATATTTTGATTTTGTAAATACATATCGTTTCTTGCATTTCCAAAAGTACCATCCCATGCGAAATAATAAAAAACATCGTATTTTTCATCACTATTAAGTTCAAAGTTTGCCATTTCATTTAAACTGCATATCTCTTTTTTTACAAGAGGATGATTTGGTATTCTGAAAGAACGTGAAGAATTACCTCTATATAGTACAAGCACCTCAATATTATTTTTTATAAAGTGTGATATCAATGCCATTCCTATAGAACCAGTAGCACCTGTTATAACTACCTTTTTTGTTTTCATCATATCACAAAACACCTCTAATCTTTACTATATTAAATCTAAATTTTTATTTTCTGCATATTCTGCCTTATCTATAAATGGATACATATCGTCAATTGGTGGCGATACTATTTTCCCATCTGGCAGTACTTTCGATGAAAGCTTTGGTTCAAAATTTTGTCCTTCATCAATAATAACTTCACAAATTACAGGTCCCTCAGTAGCTAACATTTTTCTTACTAGTTCCTCTGCTTCTTTAATGTTATCTATTTTAATATAAGGTATACCATAGGCAAAGGAAATTTTACTCATGTCTGGAAAACTCAAGCCGTTACCGTCGCAAACACCAACTAGTGGAGGCTTAAAAAGGTTTGTTTGAGTTTGTCTTATAGATTGATATCCATTATTATTTAAATATATTATTTTCATATTTAGCTTGTTATAAACTACTGTTTGAAGTTCCTGAATATTCATTTGGAAACTTCCGTCCCCATCGATACAAATTATTCTTTCTCCTTTTGCTCCAATGCAGCCCCCTATTGCTGCGGGAAAACCGTATCCCATTGCAGCACAACCTGAATTAGTAAAAAGGCGCTGTCCTTTTTTTATTTCAGCTGCTTGGAAAGTTACAACACAAGCACTTCCATTGCCACAAATAATTTTATCATTTTCATCTAATTGTTTAAATAATTCCTTTGTAAAAGCATATGGATTTACTGGACTAACCTTT
>JAJXYA010000191.1 GCA_021780795.1 Bacillota bacterium
GTTATACAAGAAGAGCTTGAAAATATAAAACATGAGAAGTCTGTAAGTATAAAGAGTTATTCTAAGGGCGATAAATATATATTCTTCTTAAATAAGTTTACACCTCAAAGTGAACAAGAAATTAAAGATTATAAAACTGTAAAATATTTACCTATAAATACTAATCAAGATGAAATACAAATAAATGGAGATAAAATTGAGATTATTAAAGAGGAATTTCCTATGTTGAAAAATGGTGATGCTGTTGAAAATGTGCTAAATCAAATTCAAGAAAGTGTTAAATAAAATTATTTATAGACTCAAATATTTAGCTGTAGACAAGTACATATCTACAGCTTTTTTGTGCATCCACCATGCTTACTGAGCTGATAGACTGACTAACTGAAATAGTGATAGGGTAGTTGCCATGTACCGCAAAACAACTGTAATATTTTAACATAAGATTGTAATAGTACCTATAGCCGTAATGATATTATTAGCATCAAAGATTGAAAGCTTCACTTCCGATATTTGTAAATGACCTAACCGCTTACAAAAACTGGAACAGTTTTTGTTGCTAAATATGTACGTCCCGATTATAGAATATTGTGAGTGGAAGGAGAAATAATTGAAGTCAGATAAAACACTTAACATTCTAGTTTTGATTATAGTAATTCTATTTATAGTTAGTAAGAGCTCTTCACTAAAGTATAAACTAGCAGGTGTAGTGCAAAGTGCAAGGTTCAAGATTATCACTAAAAATATGGAGATGAAGGAACTTAATAATATTACAGTTTATTACTCAAATAAACGAGATGAAACTTATATAAATGATTTAAAGGAGTATTTAATAGAAGGGGAAGATAAAGCAGTCCCATTATTGGGAAAAACATCTATGTATCCATTTAATATTATTATATTTACAACATCAGAAGAATTTGGTGAAGTATTTAAAGTTCAATCTAAAGAAATCCGAGCTGTAACTATCTTTGACTCTTTATATATCCCATGTGACAATATTAGTCCGTACGTGTTTGTACATGAATATACTCATTATAAACTAAATTCATTTTGCAAACAAAATGGAATATCAATATTTAAATTACCTATATGGTTTCAAGAAGGAATTGCGGAATATGCAGGTTCAAGCTTGTTTTCTAATAAATTTAAAAATCTAAAGATACGAAAAATACAAGATTTTAGAAAATTAAATAATAACAATCAAATTTGGGAGTCAGAAGATGAGGGAGAAGATTCTTATATGCAAAGTTATTTAGCGGTAAAAAAAATAATAGAATTAAAAGGAAAAAATTCTATACAGGAGATTCTGATAAATACTAAATCTATGACTTTTTACAATGCTTTTAAAAAAGTGATAGGATTAAGTATAGATGATTTTCAAAAGTTATTGAATTAAATTATTCTAGCTAGTATTTTTTCATTAACCATTATCTGCTTAAGGAAAAGTTAAGCAGCAAAGATTGCAAAGCTTCACTTTCAATATTTGTAAATGAACTGACCCCTTATAAAACCTGAAACAGTTTTTGTTGCTATTTAAACTCAGCAGCAGTCAGTGAACTAGTCTAAAGAAACTAATTCACCCAAACCCTCAAGGGCTTCTGGGTCTTTCTCTGGGGTCTTTGCCCGGGTATTCCTCATAAGGGCGTCGCAGTCAAAGGCGTGTCCACATTTAAAATTCTCCTTCATTCTTCATACGAATTTCAAATGTGCTACAAGCTCTTTCACTGCTCCTAGTCTAAAAGGAAGCTTTGGACAATCTTACTCACTGCCTTTAATAATCTAATCTATTGTAAATCCCAAACATTAATCTTTCTATTTAGTCTTAGTAGCAGTCAGTAAACTTGTCCAAAGCAAAAAATAATTCCCCCTACCCCCAGGGGTAACATGGACACCTGCAGCTGTCCATGTTTTTTATATAGTGCCGGCTTATAAATACATTTTTATAGCTATATGTTTTTATTTATATGAAAATTAGTAATTGTATCTATATAAATATATTTTTCATATTACTCTTATTACCCTTCTTGCTATCTCTATAGCTGATACATCCTATATTAATAAATCTATTGGCACCTTAACCAACACCCTAAAAAATACAAGCTCCTGCCTAGCATTTCTAAGCTTTTATTTGTCTTTCGTTTCCTCAAGCCAACTAAAAACTAAGAATTGCACGGCGATAAGCTAGCATTTTTTAAGGTACCCGTTGGGGTGCAGCTGGGGTATTCCTCTGGGGTCCAGTCGCATAAAAAGCCAAGAGCTGCTTCTTCATCCCTCATTCACAGCTCCTGGCTTTTTATGCTCCTAATCTGAAATTTTGGACAACCTTACTCACTGCCTTAAGTAAATTAATCTATTATAAAACCAAAACATTTATCCTTCTATTTAGTCTTAGTAGCAGTCAGTAATCTTGTCCAAAATAAAAACTAATCACCCTAACCCTCAAGGGTATCAAAGCAGGGCTCTGTGTGTCTTTTTCCGGGTATTCCTCACGGGGCATTCGAGTAATTTTGAGTGCACAAAATTACCCGAATGCAGCCACGCTCGACCGCATTTGACCACCCACCACCCACACAAATGCCGTCGACCGTAGCTT
>JAJXYA010000094.1 GCA_021780795.1 Bacillota bacterium
TTCAAGCGGAGCAGTTAAAGATGCAATGCTTAGTACTGGTGGAAGTATAAGTTATCTTGCAATGTCTTACTTAACTGCTGATGTTACAAAAGATATTAATGCAGTTCAAATTGATGGCGTTGCAGCAACAAATGCAAACATAGAAGATGGAAAATATCCTTTCTGGTCATATGAACATATGTATACAAAAGGACCTGCTACAGGACTTGCAAAAGCGTTTATCAATTACATCATGAGTAGTGATAACAAAGCTGTAGTTCAAAAATTAGGATATATTCCTTCAAGCGACATGAAAGTTACAAAGTAATTATGAGACTGGGCGTTTTTCGCCCAGTCTATATTCGATAAAATAGGAAAAAAGGATGATTGTATGGAAAAAAGAAGCTTGCTGCAAAAAATAAAAACCGAGTATCTTGGTAAAGGATATGCTACATTTTGTGGATTATTGATAGTTGTTTTAACTTTATCCATAATAATTTTTATAGCTACAAAAGGAATACAAACTTTTACGGTAGATCATATCTCACTTTTTAAACTGCTATTTTCATCAGATTGGAAGCCCGGTGCAGCAACTCCACAATATGGTGCTTTGATTTTTATAGTAGGATCTACCTTGGTTTCTATAGGAGCAATTATTATAAGTGCACCTATAAGTATTGCACTAGCGATTTTTATGAATTTAATATCACCTAAATTTGGTGATAGGTTTTTAAAGCCTTCTTTAGAATTATTTGCTGGAATTCCATCTGTTGTTTATGGATGGGTAGGCGTAATAGTATTAGTACCATTTATTAGAAAGGCATTTGGTGGTGTGGGTTTTAGTTTATTAACTGGTATTTTGGTTTTAAGTATAATGGTATTGCCAACAATTGTGAGTATATCTTCTGACACAATTAAAACTATGCCACATGATTATATTGAAGCATCTTATGGACTTGGAGCTACAAGATGGCAAACAATTTATAGAGTAATTATTCCTGCTTGTAAAAATGGAATATTAACTAGTATTGTTTTAGGCTTAGCAAGAGCATTTGGTGAGGCACTTGCTGTTCAAATGGTTATCGGAAACACAATAAAGTTTCCGAATGGTGTAACATCACCAACTATTACATTAACAAGCGTTTTAACTATGGATATGGCAAATACATCCTTTAATACTCCTTGGAACGATGCACTTTGGTCATTAGCTTTATTGTTATTATTAATGTCATTTATATTTATAGTTATAATAAGATTTTTTGGGAAAAGGAGTAATATATAATGAATGCAAAAAGAGTGGACAAAATAGTAACCGTAATACTCTATATTATTTCTATTTTAATAGTTGGATTATTGGTTGCTTTTATCGGATATATTATTTATAATGGAAGAGATTCTCTTAATATTCATTTTTTGACTAGCGATCCTCAAATACTTCAAGCTGGCGGAGGAATTGGACCAGAATTGTTTAATTCATTCTATATGCTGTTTTTATCATTAATTATTACAATTCCTATTGGAGTAGGTGCAGGAATTTATCTTGCAGAATATGTTTTACCAGGTAAGTTGCTAGAAATAATTAGTATTTGTATTGAAACAATGGCTTCGCTTCCTTCAATTGTTGTTGGTTTATTTGGACTTTTAGTTTTTGTTACGATGACACACTGGGGATATACAATGTTATCCGGTGCATTGGCAATAACTGTCTTAAATTTGCCATCTATGACTAGAGTGAGTGAAAGTGCAATAAAAGCTTCATCTGCAAAAGTAAAAGAAGCAAGTATAGGATTAGGTGCATCACAATGGCAAACTATTCAAAAGGTAATACTTCCTTCTGCTATGCCGCAAATTTTAACTGGTGTTATATTGGCTTCTGGAAGAGTTTTTGGTGAAGCAGCTGCATTATTATACACATCAGGTATAAGTGCACCGATTTTAAATTATTCGAATTTTAGCTTGACAAATAATAGCTCTCCATTTAGTATTTTTAGACCAGCTGAAACTTTAGCAGTGCATATTTGGAGCCTTAACTCAGAAGGAATAGTTCCGGATGCTACAAAAATTGCAACAGGTTCTTCTGCGGTTTTAGTTATAATGGTATTGTTATTTAATTTCTTAGCAAGAATAATCGGTAAAAAAATATATAATTCATATAGTGGAAAGTAGGGTGGAAAAAAAGTGGGCATAATTACTACAAAAGATTTAGACTTATATTATGGAAATGTTCAAGCTCTTAAAAAGATTAATTTAGATATGAAAAAAAACTCTGTAACAGCATTAATAGGTCCTTCAGGTTGTGGGAAGACCACATTACTTAGGATTATAGCTGACTTATTGCAGCCGTCAAAGGGAACAGTTACAGTACGAGGAGAAACTACAAGGGATATTAGACTTCAAAAAAAATATGGAATTGTATTTCAAAATCCTGTTTTATATGATTGGAGAACAGTTAGAAGAAATGTATGTATGCCAATGGAACTTTTAGGAATGCCAAAACCTGAGCGTACTAAAAGAGTTACGGAAATGCTTGACTTAGTTGGACTAACTAACTTTGGAAAACATTATCCTTATGAGTTAAGTGGTGGAATGCAGCAAAGAGTTGGTATTGCAA
>JAJXYA010000366.1 GCA_021780795.1 Bacillota bacterium
AATCATAGAACATGGAACAACGGATGAAATATTTAAAAATCCACAACACCCATATACTTGGGCGTTGTTACAATCAGTTCCAAGATTGGATACGAAAAATAAGGATAGACTTTATTCCTTACAAGGGACTCCGCCGGATTTAATTAAACCACCAGTAGGATGTCCTTTTGCAGCAAGGTGTGAGTATTGTATGCAAATATGTAGAGAAGAAATGCCAGAAGCTACAACTTTAAGTGAAAACCATGAGGTTTGCTGTTGGTTAAAACATTCTATGGCACCAAAGGTTGATATTCCTGAAGCGTTAAGAGGTGATAAATAATGGCTAACAATAATGAAATTTTAATAGAGGTTAAAAATCTTAAAAAATATTTCCAAGTTGGTAAGCATGCTACTTTGAAAGCAGTTGATGATGTTAGCTTTTTTATAAGAAAAGGTGAAACTTTAGGACTTGTTGGAGAATCTGGCTGTGGAAAAACTACTTGCGGAAGAACTGTAATGGGTATGTATAGTGCCACTGGTGGAGAAGTATTATTTGATGGAATTGATGTTCATAAATTAGATAAAAAAGCAAAAAAAGATTTTGCGAGAAGAGCACAAATAATATTCCAAGATCCTTATGCTTCATTAAATCCAAGAATGACTGTTGGAGATATAATTGGTGAGGGAATAGATATCCATAATCTTTACACTGGCCAAGAAAGAACTAATAGAGTATATGAACTTTTACAATTAGTAGGACTTAATAAAGAACATGGTTCAAGATTTCCACATGAGTTCTCAGGTGGACAAAGACAAAGAATAGGAATAGCAAGAGCACTAGCTATAGAACCAGATTTTATAGTGTGTGATGAACCAATTTCAGCGCTTGACGTTTCAATTCAAGCACAAATTGTTAACTTATTGATACAACTTCAACAAGAGCTAGGTTTAACTTATTTATTTATAGCTCATGACTTATCCATGGTTAAACATATATCAGATAGAGTAGGTGTAATGTATCTTGGGGCAATGGTAGAACTTGCAAGTAGCCATGATCTATATGAAAAACCACTTCACCCATATACTCAAGCCCTATTATCGGCAATACCGGTACCTGATCCAGAAGTTGAAAGAAATAAAGCTAGAATTAAACTAGAGGGTGAAGTGCCAAGTCCTATAAATCCTAAACCTGGCTGTAGATTTGCACCTAGATGTAGATATGCAAAACCAGTTTGTAGTGAACAAACACCTATTCTTAAAGAAATAGAAAAAGAGCACTATGTTGCTTGTCACTTATTTTAAGAAGCTACAGATTTAAAATACATTGAAAATTCATAATATTTTGTAAGATAACTTAAAAATTAATTAAAGTTGCTATATTTAGAAAATTAGGCTTGATTTTCTAAAATATATAGTATATTATGAGTATATGAATTTAAGTAGTATGTGAAAAAGCAAAATACTGAATATATTGAATATACAGAATAAATCAAACAAGCCATATTTGATACTAATAAAGTTAAATAGGTTATATTATCAATTTATTTTAATATAAATTATATTGGTAATAAATATATACTTATTATCCAAATTTAATAATAAGATTTTATAAATTCTTATTATGAGCTTAAACATATTAAGGGGGGGTTTTTTCGTGAAAACAAAAAGATTAATGGCCACTTTACTAACACTTTCACTAACTGCTTCAGTTGCATTGGTAGGTTGTGGAAAGAAAAATGAAGCTGTGAAGCCTAATGACACAAAACCTAGTACAGATGCTACAGATACAGTTAAAATGGACAAAGTTCAATTTTTAAATGGTATCTTAACTTCTGAGCCAAAGACACTTGATCCAACATTAGCAACTGATGTTAATTCATCAGACGTTTTAGTTAACTGTATGGAAGGTTTAACTAGAGTTGAGCAAGGGGAAGATGGTAAAGATGTTATAAAAGCTGCAGGAGCAGAAAAATGGGAAGCTTCAGAAGATAAAACTGTATGGACATTCCATTTAAGAGATTATCAATGGAGTGATGGAAAACCAGTAACGGCTAACGATTTTGAATATGCAATTAAAAGATCTCTTAATCCAGAAGTTGGTTCCACATATGCATTTATTTTATATCCTTTAAAAAATGCTCAACAATATAATGCTGGAAAAGCAAAGGCTGAAGAAGTAGGAGTTAAGGCAATAGATGCAAAAACACTACAATTCACATTAGATAAACCATGTCCATATTTCTTAGATTTAACTTACTTTAAGGTTATGTTCCCTCAAAGAGAAGACATAGTTAAAGCTCAAGGAGATAAATTTGGTACAGAAGCAAATACATTAGTATTCTGTGGACCATATATACTAAAAAATTGGGCACACCAAAGTAAGATGGAATTCGAAAAGAATCCAAATTATTGGGATAAAGATTCAGTTAAACTTGAAAAGTTAACTCTTAATATTATAAAAGAAGAAACAGCAAGAATGAACTCATTATTTAATGGTACTGTTGATTATGCTGGGGTTACTAAACAAGAATGGATAGAAAAATTTAATGCAACTGGTAAATTTAATGTAATAAAAGCTAACACACCTGGAACAAACTATGTGTTCTA
>JAJXYA010000079.1 GCA_021780795.1 Bacillota bacterium
ATTTAACCTTAGTAATTAAACTTATACAAGTTCTTCATCAATAAGTTTTTTCTTCACTTTATCCCCCTACGCTTATGTGCTATTATTTATTATGTAAGCTGATATAACCTGTTCGTAAAAACTGATAATTTTAATATATTAAATATATAAAAGGATGTGACTTCTATGCAATTTTTAGTTACTGCTTATGATGGAATTGATGAAGGATGTATTGAAAGAAGATTTGCAGCTAGAGAGCAGCACATGGCTCTTGTGGAATCTATGTTTAAACAAGGCAGACATTTGTATGCTGCTGCTATAACGGATGATAATGATAAGATGATAGGTTCAGTTCTTATTGTCGACTTTCCTTCTAGAAAAGAGCTTGATGAATGGCTTCAAGTGGAGCCCTATGTACTCGGAAAGGTTTGGGATAAAATTGAAGTTAAACCTTGCAAGGTAGGACCTATGTTTTTAGAATTACATAAGTAGAAATTTCACTTTAATCCTTACTTAAAACTGGAGGTATAATTACTTCCAGTTTTTTTGTTGCTTTTTCTTTAACCTTTTATTTTCTTAATAGTTAAATGCTTTTTATATTAAGCAATATAAAAAATTTATTTATGTTCAGAAAATTTGAGTTCATAGTAAAAATTATAATTTTTCATTATAAAGAAAATATTTCATATTACTATAACCTTGACGTAAATGTTATAGTGGTGTAAGATACTTCCTTGGAGGTGAATTATGAATACTACATATTATAAAATTGAAGAAGTTGCTGTTAAAACCGGCCTTACAAAAAGGACGTTAAGATATTATGAGGACTTAGAACTTATAACACCTAAAAGAACTGATGCTTCATATAGATTGTATTCTGAGGAAGATATTGAAAATATCAATAGAATAAAGGATTTAAGGGAAAGCCTAGGTTTCTGCTTAAATGATATTAAAGTAATTGTAGACTTAGAAAAAGACTTTAAACGAATTTTTAAAGAAAACTTAAAGGATGATCTTATGATAGAAAACTCTATGAACCTAATAAAAGAGCAGATAACTTTAATCGAAGAAAAAGAGCTTTCTTTAGGGAGATCTAAAGAAAAATTTAAAACAGCTTTAAGAAAGCTTGAAGATTTTCGTGCATCAAATGAGGAGGCATAATTTTATGAAAAAAATTGATTACAAATGGACAGCGCTTTCATGCACTACACTAGGAGCTCTCTTTTCAGTTCTTAGTGGAAGTACCTTATTGATTGCTCTACCTGTTATTATGAAAGATTTAAATGCAAGTATGAGTGTAGTTACTTGGACTATCATGGGCTACATGCTTATAATGACGATCTTAGTTCCATCCATAGGAAGAATGGCAGATATGGTTGGCAGAAAAAAACTTTATGTCAGTGGTTTTGCAGTTTTCACCCTTACATCACTTTTATGTGCATTTTCACAGTCTGGAGTTCAGCTTCTAATATTTAGAATGTTACAGGCAATTGGAGGAGCTTTGATGGTGGCAAATAGTACTGCTATCGTGGCAGATGCTTTTCCAAAAAAAGAGCTTGGAAAAGCCCTAGGAATAAACAGCATGGTAATAAGTATTGCTTCAGTTGCTGGACCTATCCTTGGAGGTTTTCTTATAAATATTGGTTGGAGAAGTATCTTCTACATTAATATTCCAATAGGTATTATCGGAACACTTTGGGCATTTTATCAGCTTAAAGAAACAAATACAACCTCTGAAAAACAGAAATTTGATTTAACTGGTACCCTTACCTTTTCAGCAGGAACACTTACTTTGCTAACAGCCTTAACTCTAGGTGGCTTTAGTGGTTGGACAAATATCTATGTAGTAATGCTATTTATAGCTTCTATTATCCTTTTAGGATTATTTGTTCATATAGAAAATAAGGTTGAATATCCTATGCTAGATTTAAGATTATTAAAAACTAAAATGCTTGCCTTTGCTTTTGCAAGTAATTTTCTAAATGGCGTGGCAAGAGGAGCCGTAACCTTTTTACTAATATTCTACTTCCAGGGCATAAAAGGGATTGACCCTATGGTTGCTGGGATACTTTTATCCCCTTTTGCTATAGCTATGATGATTGTGTCACCTATTAGTGGCTACCTTTCAGATAAATATGGTTCAAGAATTCTAAGCTCAATTGGATTAATTATTTCGGCAGTAGGCCTTGCAGGACTTATGATGATAAAGGTTAATACTTCTACAATGGAACTTGTTATATGGATGTCCATTATGGGACTAGGCTCAGGAATGTTTTTCTCTCCTAACACTAGTGCAATAATGGGTACAGTACCTGCCAGTAAAAGAGGTATCGCTGCTGGAGTAAGAACAATGATGACCAATGCAGGTAGCGTTTTAAGTATTGCTATTTGTATGGCAATTATTTCATCTAGTATCTCTCCTGAAGCTATGCAAGCTCTATTTATTGGAACTCAAGTAGGTTCTAAAGGAATTGCTACTGCAGAATTTATTTCTGGCTTAAGAACGGCATTTACAATCTGCTTTAGCTTTAGTCTCTTAGCAGCCCTTATGGCTTACGTAAAATGTCCTAATCCAGTATGGGAAGAAGAAGTTAATTTAGAGC
>JAJXYA010000215.1 GCA_021780795.1 Bacillota bacterium
AAGCTATTAGAATTGGGGTTTATAGAGGAGCTTAAAGATGACAAATATGAAGAAAAGAAAAAATATGAAATGAACAAATCTATATTAAATTATTCAAATACATTAAAAAGTTCAGAGATAGCATATCTTATCGTGGAGCTCTATGATAAGCTCTTATCTAGACAGATAGGTAAAAGTACCCTGGATGACCTAAAATACTTTAGGAATCAAATTTATTCTACATATGTATTTTTAGATTATGATAACTAATAGAACTTTACAATATAAGAAAAAGCCTTTTTAGGGCTTTTTTGTTTAAATTCAAAAGAATAAATAGAATTCACGATTTATTTCTTCATATTTTTTATCTAGATTTGAAATAATAGTTTTATATCTTTATCCAAAAATTTTTTTGCCATATCTTGCTTTACGAATAAGAACATCTAAAGCATCTTCAATAGAACTAAATTTTGAAATAGAGCCTAGCACCACGCTAGCACGTTCATCAGTAACATATATTATCCATTCCCCATTATCTAACCTAATTCCAACTTGATTCTCTCTTAAATTTTCTTCATCGTACCAGTTTACACGATGTAACCCCTCATCTGCAATAATTTTTTTTGCTTCGTCTAATTTCATAATCTTTCAATTCCTCCTATCTTATTTCTTTTAATATTCCTAACTTTTCCAAGTATTCAACCTTAATTGGAAATTCATACTGAACTCCACCACCAGTACCCCATCCATCTATGCTTGCAATATCCCCTTTATAGGTAATTACTTTACTATAATCTCCATTATAGTAATAATCAATATCACTTTCAATTTGGGATTTTAAAGTAGCATCTGGACAATTCGCTACATATTCTTCTAGTTTTGAAATATCTCCAGTAACCTCATATTGATGATTTTGCATTACATCCTCTAAGTAAGGTAAAGCCCTTTGGTCATGACTATAAGGCTTTCCATCTACAACAGGAGATGTATATCTTCCATTTGGAGGTCCATTTCTATCAATTATTTCTCCTATAGAAGGTGTATATTGCTCCTTAATTGGATTTCCGGAACTATCCAAAACATACCCTCCTTTTGGTGCCTTCGCCCAATTAATTGTTCCATCTGCATTTAAAACGCTTGAATTTTTAGGGATTTGCATATCAGATGGCCATGTCCTATCTTTTAAAAATGCTTCTGCAGCATCTGAATTAATATTCTTCAAGTAATTATATAATTCATCAATGCTGCATGTAGATTCTTTCCACAGGTTAGTAGTTTTAGCTGCCACATTTATATCTCCAACCTCAGATATCTTTTCAATCTTTGATGTATCAGCAGCTACTTCACCAGTTTTCCCCAAACCTTTTATACTATCTATTGCTTCTCCACCAAGAAATAATGAACCTATATTTAATACCCAGTCTGCTATGTATTGTGTTCTTGAATAGGCATCTCCATGTACTAACCTTGTATCTCCATCCTTTATTATACTATTCGCTAAATTGTATTCAAAATTCAAATCATCTTCCGTTTTAGGAAGGTTTGGACTTAAAAAAGATACTACATCTACTGTAAAGTTCCACCAATTCTTTAATGTCCCCTTTGGATCTTCTCTTAAGTTATACCATTGTTCTCCAACTCCATTTAATAAGCCTCCTATGCCTTTTATGGTGGAGGTTGCAAAATTTGCTAAGCTTGACTCTATTCCTGCCTCTATTGGATGCTCCTCTTTATTATAATTCCATGCTGCCTTTATTATTGTATTTGCAGCTGTTATTACCTTATTAAGCTCTTCATCATTTTTATCAAAGGATTTCCATATTGCACTAAAGTCATTCATTATATTTTCTTTTAGTTTTTCTGCAGTATTGGGAAGACTTTTTAATTCATTTTTATTTATTGAGGTTAGTTCTTTACCCCATACATTTAATAATGCTCCTAAATTGTTTTCTATATCCTTTATCTTAGAGCCTGCATTTATCATTTGATTTAACTCTTGCTCTGCAGCTGAAAAATCCCTTACTGCTTTATTTAGGTAATTAACTAAATCTACTGTACTACTTACTGATTTATTATTTATGCTTATTGAATAAGATATATAACTCTCAAATTCTTTTATATTTCTGCTCATAGCTCTCTGCTCTGAATTGAAATATATAGAACTCATTCTTCTTATTCTTGTTAAAGCTTCAATTTGCATATTTTTTAATTTATTCAGTTCTTTTGCACAATCCGTTAGCTGCTGGTACTCTAATGAAATTTTTTTAGCCAATGTTTTTCCTCCTTAATTATATCGCAACTTTTTTTATTCTTACAATATTATTTAAGTTTATTTATCTTTCGATAAGTCAGTAGATACTTGTTTTGTTATGGAGGATAACTTTCTCATAGAGTTTATTGAAGCATTTAATCCATTCTTTAAAACTTCATTGTATTTATTTACAAACTCTGTACTTGAGGAGCCTTGCCAACTACTACTTAACTGAGTTACTTTTCTATTGATTGTATTTAATTCACCATTCAACTGTTCAATGCACCTCATCAAATCATTAGAAAAACTATTTAAATCATTAACAGTTTGAATATTATTTGCTTTC
>JAJXYA010000251.1 GCA_021780795.1 Bacillota bacterium
AATACTGGATGGAGTAGATTTAATAGGATATACTCCATGGGGCTGTATAGATTTAGTTTCAGCTTCTACAGGTGAATATGCAAAACGTTATGGCTTCATCTATGTTGAAAGATATGACGATGGAACAGGAGATTTTTCAAGAAGAAAGAAAAAATCTTTTGACTGGTATAAAAAGGTTATTGCTACAAATGGAGAAGACTTAGAGTATTAAGAAATGTTTTTGTAGAAAATATGGCGCACTTGCTTTGTTTAGAGCAGGTGCGTTATTTATATTGCTGTTACGAGAAAAACATAGTATTATATAAAATATAGAATATTGCGAAAATTAAAGGAGGTAGCACGATGAAAAAAATAGGAACTAAAATTATGCTTATGGCTATAAGTATAGTAATGGTAACTTCATTAGTAATGGCTTTTGTTTTGGTTTATCAGACAAGTAATACAAATTCAGCAATGGTATCCAGTTTAAATACAACAATGAGAAGTCAATTTGACGCAGAAATAAAATACGAAGTTCAAAGTGCGGTCTCAATGTTAAATGGAATAAATAATGAATACGTGAGTGGAAAGATTACACTGGCAGAAGCAGAAAAAGAAGGTGCTGATTTATTAAGGGGATTAAGTTATGGAAATGGTGGATATTTTTGGGCTGATACAAAAAATGGAACAAATGTAGTTCTATATGGCTCTAAGACAGAAGGTACTAATAGATATAATGCAAAAGATTTGAAAGGTAATCTATACATACAAGGAATAATATCAAATGGAATGAAACAAGGCGGAGGCTACACAAATTATTGGTTTCCTAAAAAAGGGCAAACAACACCTTTAGAAAAAAGGGCATATAGCTTGGAGTTTAAACCTTTTAAATGGATAATAGGTACAGGAAATTATTTAACTGATATAAATAGTGCTGTAAATGCAAAACAGGCAAGTTTAAATCAGCAATTAGTAAGAAATATTGAAAATATAATAATTGTAATCGTATTTTTGTTAATAATAGCATCAGGTTTAGCATTTATATTTAGTAAAAAAATTTCAAAACCAATAAAAGTGATTACACAATTAGTAAATAAAACTGCTGATTTAGATATTTCTTATGATAAAAATTATGAATTTATATTTTCTTATAAGGATGAAATGGGTGACATTGCAAAGGCTGTTGCAAATCTAAGAAAAGAGCTTAGAAGTATTATGAGTCTTATGAAAGATAACTCAAACTTTATATTAGAGTTTTCAGAAAAAATGTATAACGCAACAACAGATACAAAAGAATCCATTAAAGCAGTATCTGAAACAGTCGGAGAATTAGCAAAAGGAGCTGTTTTGCAGGCTACTGATTCTCAGACGAGCTCGGATAAATTAATAAATCTATCTGATGAAATAGATATAGCTTTTGTTAGTGCTAAGGAAGTTAAAAGCCTTTCAGAAAGTGTTTTGCAAATAAATAAGGAAAGTAATGATACTTTTAAGAAATTAAAAATTGAACAAGATAAAAATAATGAAGCATCAAAAGATGTTGCAGAAAAAATTGGAAACCTTTCAGTGAAATCAGCGTCTATAGGGGAAATAGTAAACACAATACAAGATATTGCTGCTCAAACAGACTTATTAGCATTAAATGCAGCAATTGAAGCAGCTAGAGCAGGTGAATCTGGAAAAGGATTTTCAGTTGTTGCTGAAGAAGTTAGAAAATTATCAGAAGAGACGGCAAAATCAACTCATAAAATTGCAACTGAAATTGAAAACATACAAAAAGAAATTGAAAGTGCAAAATTTAGTATAAATCAAGGAGAAAAAATTGCTGATGGAGTTAATAAAGCATTAGTAGCAACAGAAGAAGCATATATTGTAATTGCAACCTCCATTGACAATACGTTAAAGCATATGGGTAATGTTACAGATAGTGTATCAAAAGTTGCAGAGGAGAAAAATGATATAGTAAAATCTATAGAATCAATTTCAGCAGTTTCCGAACAATCAGCTGCAGCAACAGAAGAAGTTTCTGCTTCTATGGAAGAGCAGCTAAAAGAAATTGAATCTCTTGCAAGTAATGGCATTAAACTAAAAGAAATTGCTGAAAAGCTAGAAGAAGTAGTAGGCAGATTTAAAGTATAGTATATGTTGAAAAATATTATAAATGAGTTAAAATTGTAGAAGGGACAAAATAACTATAAAGTCATCATGGAGGGATGGAAAGTGAAGCTAGGAATCATTGGATCAGGAAAGATTGTAAAAGATTTTCTTTCAATAAGCAAGTACTTAAATGATATAGAAGTGTATGCAATAAGCGGCACTGAAAGAAGTAAAACTATAATGGAAGAATTTAAGAAGGAGTATGGTATAAAAAACATTTTTTATACTTATGATGAATTGTTAAATTGCGAAGTTGATACAATATATGTTGCTTTACCGAATAACTTGCATTTCGAATTCGCTAAAAACGCGTTAGAAAATAATAAAAATGTTATTGTAGAAAAGCCATTTACTACAAATTATAGAGAGGCACAAATATTAAGCAAGTTAGCAAAAGAAAAAGAGTTATTTATTTTTGAAGCTAACAAATCAATATCTT
>JAJXYA010000343.1 GCA_021780795.1 Bacillota bacterium
ATTTTTATGCATCAGTATAAAAACCATGCTAAATACTAAAAGTGCAAGTACAACTGACGTAATTTTAATGGTTATATCTTTTTTTTTGCTTATTTCATCTCTTTTTATAAACCGTAGCATCCTTTACCCCCTTGATTCCTCATACTGTACTAAATGATTATCAATCATTTAGCCCCTTGTATTCCTTATACTGCACTAAATGATTATTAATCATTTAGCCCCTATGCTTCCTTCAGCTTATTTTTATGACCGGTCATGAGTAATCCAATTTCCTCTTTTGTAGCGTTCTCCCCCTGCAAAGTTCCTGTGACTTCACCATTACAAATCACCATTACCCTATCACAAAGCTGAATTAACACATCTAAATCTTCTGCAATAAAAAGTACTCCTACACCCTTAGATTTCTGCTCATTTATAAGATCATATATGGTATAACAAGTATTTATATCAAGTCCTCTTACTGGATATGCCATTATGAGTAGCCTTGGGTTTGCAGCAAGTTCTCTTCCCAGTAATATTTTTTGAATGTTTCCGCCGGATAAATTCTTAATAGGATAATAAATTCCTGGGGTTTTTATTTCAAGCTTTTTAATGATATCCTTAGCTCTACTTATGGCAGGTTTTTTATCAATAAAAAACCCCTTTTGAGAGTGGTATTCCTTAAGCATTAAGTTATCAACCATATCCATAGAACCAACGAGGCCCATGCCAAGTCTGTCTTCTGGAATAAAGCTCATACTAATACCCTTTTTTATTATTTCTCTTGTGTTTTTCCCTACAAGATTTTCACCCTGAAAATTTATTTCCCCAGCTTTTACAGGCTGCATTCCTACAAGAGCTTCACATAATTCTTTCTGACCACTATTTACAATACCTGCAATTCCAAGTATTTCTCCCTCTTTTAAATTAAAGCACAAGCCTTTCAATCTCTCTATTCCCTCATCATCCAGCACTTTAAGATTTTTAACTTCTAAAATATTTTCTGTGCTTTCAAAGTTTACTCTTTTTATAGATAAATCTACAGGATGTCCCACCATGAGCTCCGCCAATTTCTCAGGATTAGTATCTTCTTTATTAAGGGTAGTAATGGTTTCACCCTTTCTGAGAACAGTTATCTTATCGGAAATCTCCATAACCTCATCCATTTTGTGGCTTATAAATATTATGGCACAGCCCTGTTCCTTCATTTTATTCATTATTTTAAATAACTTCTTTGTCTCCTGAGGAGTAAACACTGTAGTAGGCTCGTCCAATACAAGTATTTTTGCCCCTCTATATATCACCTTAAGTATTTCTAATATTTGTTTTTCTCCTACTGACATATCATATACTCTTTTATTTACGTCAACCTCAAGACCATATTTATTAGAAAGCTCTGTTATATCCTTTATTACCTTATTCTTATTTATAAAAAAATCAGTTTTTTGACCAAGCATTATATTTTCCAGGCTAGTCATTACTTCTACCAATTTAAAGTGCTGATGAATCATCCCAATTTTTGCGTTTATAGCATCCTTTGGCGCAGAAAACTTTACTTCTTTTCCACTAATAAAAATAGAACCTCTGTCAGGAATATAAATTCCTGACAGAATATTCATTAGTGTACTTTTTCCTGCTCCATTTTCTCCAAGGAGTGCATGGATTTCACCGCTATTTATTTCTAAATTAATATTATTGTTGGCAACTACCTTACCAAAAACTTTGGTTATTCCCTTCATGGATATGTGTGGAACAGTACTCATGCTACCACCCTTTTCTATTTTACTTTACCTTCTACACCTTCAACAAACCAATCAAAACCAAGCATATCTTTATCTGTCATAACTTCGCCCTCTTTAACTCTTAAAGTCCCTGTATTATCCTTAATAGGTCCTACAAATACTTTATTCTTTCCTGAAATTATATCGTCCTTAGCTTTATTAACTGCTGCTTGTGCATCAGCTGGAGCATTTTTAGTTAAGTCAGCCAAGTAGATTATACTTTTGCTATTATCAGCTTCCATTGCTCCCCAATAGCTTTCGGATTTCCAAGTTCCAGCAATAATTTTGTTAACTTGATCTACATAGTATGGTCCCCAATTCCAAATAGGAGCTGTCATATAAGCGTTTGGTGCAGCCTTGCTCATATCTGAGTTATAACCTATAGACCAAACTCCTTTTTCCTCTGCAGCTATTTGTGGTCCAGTTGTATCCTGATGCTGAGCAATAACGTCTACACCTTGATCTAGAAGTGCTTTTGCTGCTTCTTTTTCTTTTGCTGGATCATACCAAGTGTTTGTCCATATAGTTTTTACAACTGCTGATTTATTAACAGATTGAACTCCAAGTGCAAAGGCATTTATACCTCTAACACATTCAGGAATATTCATAGCTGCAACATATCCGATTTTATTTGATTTAGTTTTCATTCCTGCTACAATACCTGAAAGATATCTAACTTGATAGTCTCTACCAAAATAATTTGACATATTAGTTTCTTGTGTATATCCAGAGCAATGCATGTATGTTATTTCAGGATGTTTCTTTGCAGATTTATCTAAACCATCCATAAAGCCAAAGCTTGTTCCAATAATT
>JAJXYA010000487.1 GCA_021780795.1 Bacillota bacterium
AAAAATCCTTATGGTGTAATAAAAAAACTTAAGAATACTAAAACAAATGATGATTTTCCTGATATTTATGAAAATATAAGAAGTGGATTTTCAATGATGAATCAAGAAGCAGAGAGAATCTAATCAAGCATTGGTGAAGTACTAGATAAGGCATTTTCATTTCTAGTAGCTGGGGCTATAGCTGTACTTTCACCTGGACGAACTCTTCTTGCCATAACAACAAACCTAGCATTATCAAAACTATAATAACAGGTTGAAAGTGTAAGAAGGGTATCGGAGGATACAACATCAACTGAAGGTGTATTTATCAATGAACGTGCCCTTACTTCTTTAATAAAATTATTAAAATCGTTATTAGAAGAAAAATTAGTAACAAGATAATTAAAAACATAACCATTGCTCGGTGATGCATTTGCAATAAAGGCTGCAAATACCTTCCAGTAATAATGGCTGTATATAGTGTTAAAGGTTATAAGTGCTGAATTGTTATAAAAGTCAGTTTGCTCATAATTAACTATAGAAGTTAACATCTGTCCATCCTTCATATTATGGCCATAGATAATAAGGTTTTGAGATTGTTCATTAATATTATTTCTATAATCGAGAAAAAGTGCACCATATATATCAGAAGTTTTATTAAAATTATTATGTAGATAAAAGTCATTATTACTAGACTCTACTACGGGATAGTTTATTACTGTTTTAGGTATTGTAAGCCACCCTTTAATATCTTTATTTGTATCGTATAATGAATAAAATTCCGGCAGCATATTATTAGGATAATTATCTTTTTTTATGCTGCTGTTATTTTGTTTGTATTTTTGTGAAAGCTTTTTATTTAAATTTTTATTAGCTAACCTATTTTTATAATTTAAAGTAATTAAGGTTGCGGAAATAATAAAAAATATAGTTACTAATATAAACATAATAGTACATATAATTTTTTTATTATGGTTTAAATTTATCATAACTTTGTAATTCCTTTACACATGTTTGTGGCTTTATATAAGTTATCATAAGGCTTTAAGGGAGTCTATATTAGAATCGGTTTTAACTTTTAATTGAGTATTGTCTTTATTTTTTAAAAATAAAGGTAAAAGCTTAGCTGATATAAATGAAACTATTGGAACAGTAAGAATTACAGCAAAGCTTCCTGAAATAGCTTGTAATATTTCTATGGCAAAGGTGTTAGAATTAAAAATTTGATAAAAGTTCATATTATAAGCATATATGAAAATTAACATATTGAGAGAAGTACCAGTAAATGCAAGAATCAAAGTGTTTGCCATTGTTCCCATCATATCACGTCCTACATTAATACCAGATTTAAATAATATGGCAGACGTGCTCTTTTCATTTAGTTTGGAGATTTCTTGAATAGATGATGCTACAGATATTGCAATATCCATAACAGCACCTAGAGAGGATATTATAATGGCAGCAAAAAGTAGTTCGTCTACACGTAAACCTGTATGTCCAGAAAGAGCAAGAAGAGAATCATAATCAGCCATGTTGTAGCCAGAAAGGTTTGTAAGGTGCTGAAATATAAGCAAAATCAATGCAGAAATCACCACACCTAAAGCGGTTCCAAGAATAGCTGAAAAAGTTTTTATTTCAAAACCAGCTGTTAGTATTAGAGTTATAAAGGTAGTGAATATTGCTAATATTATTGAGGCAGTTATTGGTGAAAAACCATTATATATTAATGGTATGAATATAAATATAACACTTGTAAGGGTGAAAATTATTCCAATAACTGATTTAAAGCCTCGTTTGCCTCCAATTAGGCATAGTGAAAGGACAAAAAATCCAATTAAAACATATAACCCAATGCCTCGATCGGGGCTATAAAGAAAAATATTTGTACTTTTCTTATTACCATTTTGAGCAGTGTTAACAGATATTATTATATCATTACCTGCTTTTAACAGGTAGTTTGTATCGTAGTTTAGGCCATTTGTAAGTTTCATTTTTTCACCTTTAAATTGACCGGTTATAACAAGAATGGTAAGCTGTTGTGAGCCTAATAACATATGATTATAATGCTTGTCAGCCTCAATATTTTGAGCATCTACAGTTAATACTCTTGCTTTTTCATAAGAAATTTTATCTCCATTTCCCATTCCATACAAATTATAATAAGAGGAATGTTTGCTAAAGGTGAAAGCGATTATGACATAAATAAATAATGCAATTATTAAAGTTAGTGCTTTTAATACAGCTTTTATTTTTACTCTATACATAAGATACTCCTATAACTTATAATTTATAATGATAAAGGTTAGAGGCTGGAGGCGTAACTAGTATAGTTTCCAGCCTTTTGTTATTTAATATCAAGCTTTCAAATTTTTCCTTTTATAAAATATAATTGCTGCAGTAATTATAGCTATAAATCCACATATTCCAGTTATATAGATTAAATATGTATTATTCAAGCTGCTATCGTTAGTTTTTGGATTTTGGATTTGATTTGAATTACTGTTTGAGGAAGATGGTGATCCGTTATAAGAAGAAACAGTGCTAGTATTAGTTGGGTTAGTAGTTACTGTTTGAGAAGTTGAAGTATTGGAAGTATTGGAAGTTGAATTAGTAGTAGAAGTAGAAGTTTTTGTTATAGTGTAACTATCGATTGAAGCGCCTGTGTCGGTACGGTAGGTATTTATAGTAAAGCTGTTGTCATTCATAGTTATATATGAATATGATGGTACGTATTGTTGCCAAAATACGCTGCTAAAGGTATGATCGGAAGTGCTTTTAAAATCATAGTATTTGCTACCGCTTCCAGAATCTAATGTAAGGTATACGGTTCCTTTTGGATCGGTTACTGAATTTGTTTTTGTAGTGTTAACTGGAACTCCATTATACATTTGGTATGTTCTCGTATATTCATGGTCGTGGCCTTGTAAAACTACATCAATACCGTATTTATCCATTAATTTTGGCCAATTTTGACGAATAGTCATAATAGGATCATCAGCTGCATTACCGGATGAATGGCTAGCTTCACTATAGGCAGATTGATGCCAAGCAGCAACCTTCCATTTTACATTTGGATTTTTTGAAGTTGCTTCCTGCATAAATTGGTCATGAGCTGCTAAATCCTGAGCATCATTTGCATTTAAAATCATAAAAAGAACATTACCATAAGTAAACCAATAATCACCATCATTATTATTTACATTGCTATTCATTGTTTGTCCTAATAAAGATAGATTTGGTTGATTGTAATGATAGCTATAATAAGTACCCATTTGATGATCATGGTTACCTTCTAATTCAACAATAGGATATTGTTGAAAGTAGTTTGCTGTATTGCTTGGATTGAAAAATGCTTTATATTCATTTTGCTGAGTGGCTAAATCATCATAATTATTAACTTGATCCCCTAATGGAAATAAAAAGTCAATATGATTTTTAGTAACTTGATTTAAAGTATTAGCCCATCCATTTTCATCATCAATTAAACTAGCATGCGGGAGAGATGATTTTTTATTGTTATCAAAAGCACCTATTTGAGGGTCTCCAAAGGCTGCAAAGCTAAAACCGCTAGTTGGATTACCAGTAGTAAAAGTATAGTTTTGACTCCAAAGTGTACCATCACCAACGCGATAGGTGTACTTTGTAGAAGGAGATAGATTATCAACGGTAACTTTATTGGAATATTCATTAGTAGGTTTATTCTGATTTGTTGGCTTATTTTGAACACTTTCTGTAGCGGTTACGGCAGTAGTTGTTCCGTTGATAAAACAGTTTGAGGGATATTGGCCATTTTGCATATCACTTGTTTTCGCAATTTCTAGTTCGCATTTATTGTTAAGGGGACTTAACCAAGTGAAGCGCATTTCTGATACATTAGTTCCAATCTGGAAATTAATGTTATAGGGTGTGTTTTGAACGTCGGCATGAACAATATTTTTAGATGTTCCAAATAATAAAATAGGGACAATAACAAGTAAGGCAAGTTTGTTTCGTTTCATTTAAATTCCTCCTCGGTACTTATACCGTTTATTATACATAATTACATATATTATAATAAATAGTAAATATTATACAATTATTAGGAGTGCATTAAGTTGATGTTAAATATTTAAAAATAATGAAATATTAAAGCAGTGAGTATCAATCTTTCGCTAAAAATTTAATTAATGCAGCCCTGTCTAAAATAACTATTTCCCTATATTTAGTTTCAATCCATTTATATTTTGAAAATTTATTTAAAGCTCTGCTGACTGTAACTCTGCTTGCACCAACAGCTCTTCCAATATCTTCATGAGTGCTGCTAATTAGAGACGTTGAATTTAAAAGATATTGGGCTACTCTTTTATCAGCAGATAAAAAGGAAATATTATCAATTTCACTAGATAACATTCTTACTTTACGAGATAAATTTTCAATAAAGTTTAAAGCTAAAAATGGCTCTTCTTGAAAATAGGTTATTATATCCGCTTTATTAATTGCAATTATTGAAGATTTGGAAAAAGTTTTAGCAGAAGATATTCTAGGAAAACCATCGAAAAAAGAAGCTTCTCCAAATATTTCTCCAGCTTTATAAGTGGTTAAAATTTTTTCTAATCCATCTTGAGAATTTACAAAAGCTTTAACGGTTCCCTCTTTTAAATAGTAAAAATATTTTGCATGTTCTCCTTGCCTGTAAATTATTTCACCAGTTTTATAGCTTTTATAAGGTTTGGTTTTAAAAGTTTCATACAATTCTTTAGGCATATCTATTTTATGTTCTAAAAATAATTCCCATTTATCCAAAGCTTTACAACCTCCAAACAAAAAATATTAATATTAATATTGGAATTGTATCATAGTATACATTCTTTATCAAATTTTTATGTAATAATAATGTCACGGGGGCAAAATAAGCTCAAAGCTTTTATGATAACTTATTTTGCAAGTTTTAATAAATAAAGAGGGGCTAAAATATACAAAAATTTAAGTGTGAAAGGAAGATGAAAATGGGTAAAACAATAGCAGAGAAAATATTTGATGCGCACAGGGTGGATAATCCATTTCCAGATACTCATGTTTTGAAATTAGACAGAGTATTTTGTCACGAGATAACAACACCCATTGCCATTACAGACTTAATGGCTAGAGGTATGGACAGAGTTTTCGATCCAACGAAAATTAAGGCGGTTATCGATCATGTAACTCCTGCTAAAGATTCAAAAACCGCTGAGCAAGGGAAAATTTTGCGTGATTGGGCTAAAAGGAATGATATAAAAGATTTCTTTGACATAGGAAGAAACGGTGTTTGTCATGCAATTTTCCCTGAAAAAGGATTTGTTAGACCTGGTTATACTGTTATTATGGGTGACTCCCATACTTGTACTCATGGAGCTTTTGGAGCTTTTGCAGCAGGTGTTGGTACTACAGATCTTGAAGTTGGTATATTAAAAGGTGTTTGCGCTTTTCATTTTCCTAAAACAATAAAGTTTGTTCTAAATGGAGAGTTAAAACAAGGTGTTTATGCTAAAGATCTTATTTTATTCATAATAAAAGAACTTACTGTTAATGGTGCAACTAACATGGTGATAGAGTTCACTGGTCCAGTTATAGATAAAATGTCTATGGAATCTCGTATGACGCTATGTAATATGGCTATAGAAGCTGGTGGTACTTGTGGAATATGCTATCCAGATATGACAACTGTAGATTATTTGTGGCCATTCATAAAGGAAGAATTTGCGTCTAAAGATGAAGCTTTAAAACAATATTCTAAATGGGTTTCTGATGCAGATGCTACTTATGAGAAAGTATATGAGTATAATGTTTCAGATTTAGAACCAATGGTTACCTTTGGTTATAAGCCTGACCAAGTTAAAGCTGTAAGTGAAATGACAGGTACTAAGCTTGACCAAATTTATATTGGTAGCTGTACAAATGGAAGAATAGAAGACTTAAGAATTGCAGCTAGTATTTTAAAGGGGAAAAAGATTAGCGACGATGTACGTGCAATAATAAGTCCTGCTACTCCAGCTATATATACTATGGCTTTAAAGGAAGGTTTAATTGAAATTTTCCAAGAAGCAGGTTTTTGCGTAACAAATCCAACTTGTGGTGCTTGTCTTGGAATGAGCAACGGTGTACTTGCAAGTGGTGAAGCATGCGCATCTACAACAAACCGTAATTTTAATGGAAGAATGGGCAAAGGCGGAATCGTGCATCTTATGAGTCCTGCATCTGCAGCAGCTTCAGCTATTGAAGGAAAAATAACTAACTCTGAACTTTTTAAAGGTTAGAAGTGGAGGAAAAGATGAAGAATTTTAGTGGAAAAGTTTTGTTTTTAAATAGAAGTGATATAAACACAGATGAAATCATTCCAGCAAAATATCTTACAGAGATTACAAAAGAAGCATTAAAGCCTTATTTGTTAGAAGACTTAACTATAGACGGTTTCAATAACAAAGAAGATATTAAAGATAAAGTAGTAGTGGTTACAAGAGAAAATTTTGGATGCGGTTCTTCAAGAGAACACGCTCCATGGGCGCTAGAAGTTAACGGAATCAATGTAGTTATTGCAGAAAACTTTGCAAGAATTTTTAGACAAATCATGTATAACTGTGGCATGCTAGCTATTGAATTGCCAAAGGAAGAAATTGACTATCTTTTCCAAAACTATATGGGCAAAGATACATCGATTGAAATTGATATATTAAATGATAAAATTAAAATAGCTTCAAAAGAAAAAGCAGAAGAAATTGAATTTAAAATTGGAGATTTTGATAAAACGCTCGTAAAAGAAGGTGGCTGGGTAGGCTACGCAGATAAAAAATATTAATAAAAATGAAGAACAAAAAGATTTTGTTCTTCATTTTTATTTTGGGAAATATTATTATAAAAATTGAATCCAGCGTACTTAAATGTTATAATATATAGTAGAAATGTGCGTTGATTTAAACTATCAGAATATTCAAAAATAACAGCATGTAATTTATCGTAGGTCAATTTTAAATTAGTTATATTACTAGAATTTTCATTTTACTTGCGGGGGTGTTTTTATGGTTCATTTAAAGGAGAGGTTGAAAGCAAATATGGATTTTGAAATGTTTTTTTCTATTTGCCTAGGTTTATTATGTGTTGCTGATTTTGAAGGAAATTTTATTAAAGTAAATAGTGCTTTCGAAAAGGTGCTAGGATATTCTGTAAAGGAATTAGAAGGAAGAAGATTTTTGGAATTAATTCATGATGACGATGTTTTACATACATATAATGCAATTGAAGATTTAAAAAACGGTAAGGAAATAACTAATTTTGTAAATAGATACAAATGTAAAGATGGTTCATATAAATATATTGAATGGTGTTCACGCTCACATGATGGTCTTATTTATTCTTCTGCAAGTGACATAACTGAAAGAATAAATAATGAAATGATTATACGGGAAAAGGAAGAAAATTTTAGAACATTTTTTGATACAGTAAATGATATGATTTTCGTCATTAGTTCCAATGGTAGGATTATACATACAAATAAAATAGTGATTGATAAATTTGGATACACGGATAAAGAATTATTTTCAATGGATATACTTCAAATATTTTCTCAAATAGATAGATTTGAAGCTACAAAGTTATTTTTAGATTTGGTAAATGGATTTAAAGAGGAATGCAATTTGCCTTTAAAGAAAAAGGATGGCACCTTATTTCCTGTTCAAACGAGGGTTTGGAATGGAAAATGGGATGGAGAAAATTGTGTTTTTATAATTTCAAAGGACTTAACTAAACAGCAGGAAGCTGTAGATAAATTTCACAAGCTTTTTAACAATAACCCAGCGATAATGGCAGTGCTTGATTTTAATGATGGTAAATTTGTAGATGTAAATGATACTTTTTTAAATAAATTAGGATACACTACAGAGGATGTCATTGGCAAAACATTTTCCGAAATCAATATTTTTTTTGATGATAAATGCCGCAAGGAAATTCAAAGGCAGTTACAAGAAAAGAATATGGTTCAAGAAATTGAATTAACATTGACGAAAAAAGATGGAACTAGTCTCATTGGTCTTTATTATTCGGAAATCATTAACACTTACGGCTCAAAAGTTGTTTTGGCAGTTTTTGTTGATATAACTGATAAAAAGAAAATATTAGGTGATTTAGAAAAACAAAAGCTGTTTTTAGCTTCAATTATTAATGCGATACCAGATTTAATCTTTATAAAAGATTTAAATAGTAACTATGTAAGCAGTAACAAAGCTTTTGCTGAAGTAGTAGCAAGGACTGAAATTGAAGAGGTTTTTGGTAAAAGTGATTTTGATTATTTTCAAGATGCAGAAGAAGTAATTGAAATTCAAAGCCAAGATAAACAAATTATTGATACACAAAAGAGTCAAGTGTTTTATACAAAACATAATATAGAAGGTGTTGGTCAGATTGATTTTGAAACTATTAAGACCCCGCTATACGATGAAGAAGGAAAGGTTACTGGTGTCATAGGTATAGCTAGAGACATTTGTCAAAGGAAATTAATAGAAGAGAAATTAAAAGAAAGTGAAGAACAATTTAGACTTATTTTTGAAAATATGACTAATGGCTTTGCACTTCATAAGGTGGTTTTTGATAATGCTGGGAATCCTGCAGATTTTCAGTGTGTTATGGTTAATAAAGCATATGAAAAATTAATGAATCAAAGTGCTGAAGATTTTGTTGGTAAAACCATGTTAGAAACAAATCCTAATGCTGATTTTAAAATGATTGGGGCATATTGTAAAGTAGGTACAACCGGTGAGCCTTTAAGAGTAGAATATTATTCAGAAACTTTTGAAAGATATTTTAGAGTTTTTTCGTTTAGCCCTAAAAAGAATTACTTTGCAGCCATTTTCGAAGACATTACTGAAAGATGTGAAATGGAGGCTGCATTAAAAGAAAGTGAGGAAAGGTTTAAACAGTTATCAAACATATTTCCAGAATCAATATTTGAATGTGACCTAAATGGCAATATAACATATCTTAACAAACATGGCTATTCTCAATTTGGGTTTAGCAATGAGGATATTAGACAAGGTTTAAAAATTATAGACCTTGTGGCTGAAGAAGATAAGTCACAATTTTCTAAAGAAAGAAGTAAGCAATTTGAGAATATTAACAATGTTTATATAGAGTTTAGTGCATTATGTAAAGATGGAACTCGTTTTCCAGCCTTAGGATATTCTGCACCCATAATAAAAAATGAATTAGCTACAGGGCTTAGAGGTTTTATAATGGATATTTCGGCTCAAAAAGAAAATGAGAAGGAGTTAATTAAAGCAAAAGAGCTGGCTGAAGCTGCAAATGTAATGAAAAGTCAATTTTTAGCTAATATGTCTCATGAAATAAGAACACCTATGAATGGAATAATGGGCTATCTAGAGCTTCTTTCAAGAACAGCTCTTTCCTTTGAACAAATGGAATATATTAATGAAGCTAAATCTGCTTCTAAAATTTTGCTCTTTTTAATTAAAGATATATTGGATTTTTCAAAGATAGAGGCTGGTAAAATGACAATTGAAAATACCAATTTTAATATAAAAGATATTATACGAGATACTTTAGCTATAAGTATTCCTAACATTGAAGAAAAACATATTAGACTTAAAACTTTTATAAGTGATAACGTTCCTAATGAAGTTGTGGGAGATTCAGCAAGATTAAAGCAAATTATAACCAATCTGGTGAGCAATGCAGTTAAGTTTACTGAGAGGGGAGAAGTTGTAGTTAAAGTTGATGCAGAAATATTGTCTGTGGAAAAAGTAAAGCTTAACTTTGAGGTAAAAGATACAGGAATAGGAATGAGTAGTGACACCATTAAAAGTTTATTTAAACCATTCACACAAGGAGATAGTTCTACAACTAGAAAATATGGTGGGACAGGATTGGGACTTGCTATAAGTAGAGAACTAATAAGTTTAATGGATGGTAAAATTTCTGTTTTCAGTAATGAAGGAGAGGGTTCTATTTTTAAATTTTACGTAATTTTAGGTTTAGTAGCTAAGTTAAAAGCTTTTAATAAAGATGATGAAATAAATGGTGTAGAAAAAAGCAATACAAGTTTAAACTATGAGGTGGAAAACAGTAAAAAACCTAAAATATTGCTAGTAGAAGATAATGATATGAATATAAAAATAGTTTCGACAATGTTAAAGCATAATAATTTAACTTGTGATACAGCAGTAAATGGTAGTGAAGCTTTAAAAGCTGTGAAAGAAAAAAAGTATGATATTGTTTTTATGGATTGTCAAATGCCAATTATGGATGGCTACGAAAGTACTAGGACTATAAGGCTATTAGAGGGAAATAAAAGACACACAAAAATTGTTGCTATGACAGCAAATGCAATGGAAGGAGATAAAAAGAGATGTTTAGATGCAGGTATGGACGATTATATAATAAAGCCACTTGATTTTGATATAATTTTAAAAATGGTTTATGATTCGGTAAAAAAAAGAGGTTTTGATTACAATCCATTT